>JAPKGY010000072.1 GCA_026647385.1 Phycisphaerae bacterium
GAGCGCTTCTTCGACGAGGCCGGCGGCATGCAGCTGGTCATCCATTCGCCCCATGGCAGCCGCATCAACCGCGCCTGGGGCCTCGGAGGCGGGCTTGATCCGACGGCAACCCACTACCGAGGCCATCGCCGCGAGCCTGTTCGATGCGGGAAAACCCGAGCTTGCGCGACATTTCCTGACCTACTACAGCACGACGGAGCTGATGAACGGCCTGAGACTGGCCCAGACGCTGGCCGACAGCATCGATGCCCAGACAAAGCTGTTGTTCGGAGTGCGCCAGCCGGCCAGCCCGATTCTGGACCCCACCACCCCCCCTCCGTGACCCCGCCGCCGTCGCGAATCGGAGGCCCGGCCGGCCACACCCGATCGTTTCGCCCCCGTTCCTTTCGTCCCGATGTGGGTCCAGACGCGAGGACATTACTCATGCGCGTGTTACGGTGCCCCCTTTTAGGCCCGAGAAAACACGAAACCTTGGGCTGGCAGGCCCAGTTCGTCGATGATTCGACGGACTGGGCCCGGGTTCCGGCCTATCCTGACGAGCGCGGGCCTGGCAGGCATGGTTGGCGGTGAATGCCCCATAAAATAGGAGGAATGGGTTGCCCTGGTCATGCGAATCGCCTAAACTAGATATACTGGGAATCATAGATCAGGGCATTTCCGGGCTTGACTGGGGAATGCGGGCAGGGGGGACGGATTCAGTCGTGCGTTTAATCCTGAAGGAGGGGAGTAACCGTGAAACTCCAAACGGCCATACGCGTTTTGTTCGTCTTCGCGTGGAGTCTGATCGGCGCGTCCGTTCACGCCGACATGATCGAGGGGACGGATATTCTGCCGATACCACAGCACGTGACCGGATCGGGTAACGGAACTCTCGATCTGCGGATGTTCACCTTCTCCGGCTCGGAGATTCAGAACGTCGCGGGATCGTTCAATGGGGATAACGGCAACAACGGCCTGCCGCAAGGCGGTGGTGCGGACGTCATGTTGTTCGACGAGTCGTACGTCACCACAGCGGGGGAATTGAAAGCCTACTTCAACCTCAATTTCCCGTCGGGGTCGATCAACGAGATCGTGCTCTATCTCGACCTCAACGAGACGGGCGGCGGTCAACCGAATAACACACTCGCCAAGCTCGATATCATCCTCAATCCGACAAGCATCCAGGGTAGCCCCAACCCCTTCGGTGACGTCTCGAGCGCCCCGCAGGCGGCGATCAATCAAGGCTACACCGGTGGAACGACGATCGCCTACCTGAACCCTCAGCCCGCCGCCAACCTGCCGGTCAACAACCAGGGGGCCGGCTTTGCGGATTACGCCATCTACACGGGGATTGATCCGTTCGGCCTGAACGACAACGACGTGCTGTTGTTCAACGTCAGTATGCGTCTGCTCAACGACGGCGCCGAGGAGGTTTTCCTCAGCGGCGAGTATTCGCCGGGTGACATTCCCGAGCCGGCCACGATGGTCTTGCTGGCCCTCGGCGGGTTGACGCTCCTCGCGCGGGGGCGTCGGTAGGCGATACGCAGTGTAGGACAGGATCGAGTGTACGGGCCGTCCATCGCGGGCGGCCCGTCGTTTGCGCGCACGGATCGGTGGGCGGACCATGGCCCCTTCCGCTGTCAAAACCTCTCCTGGGGTTCTCGCTTATCGACTGATGCCGTCAAATCCGTCTTACGGCAGGCAGGCCGGCGGCATTGCCTGCGACCAGGGCACGTTCGGGCCGGTCCAGCAGTCGCTGAAGCGCCCGAAGTCGATCAGGTCGATGTCGCCGTCGCCGTCGCGATTCAAGCACTCGCAGCCGGCCGGCACGCCGCCGTCCGTTCCGGTGTAGCAGGTCTGCCAGGTGCCGAAGTCGGACTGGTCGACGTCGGTGTCCGCATCGGTGTCGGCGAACGGGGTCGGGCAGCAGAGGAACTGCGAACACAGCGAATTGTCGCCGTGGTAGATTCCACCGAGCAGATCGCACGTGTTCTGGCTGACGCCGTCGACGCAGACACCGTCCGGCTGGCAGCAGGCGCCGACCACCGCAAACTCGACCAGTTCACCGCCGTACAGAGCCATCGAGTCGACCTGGTACTGCGTGTATCCGGTGGTGGAAAGCGAGGGCCGGCCGTACATCAGGCACTGCGTGGGCGTCCCGCCGGCCTTGCAGGCGTACGACGCGCTGTCCAGCTCGCAGCCGGGGCCGACGCCGAGCGAGATCGTGTCGAACGGGCCCTTGTAGACGCGCGGGACGGCCGCATGCCAGGCGGGATAGCAGCCCTTGGGCGTGGGGCCATGGGCGTTGTCAACGTAGATGTAAACGTAATTCGTGACGACTTTGATGAAGACCGTGGTGATGTCGGTGAGAATCGTGAAGTCGCTGGACCCGCCGGCGGTGCCGAGGGTCATGTAGTTACTGGCGGGGAAGGCGAGCGTCTGATGAGCGCCGGCGCACTGAGCCAGGCCGCTCAGGCCCGCGTACCGCCCGGACCGGATCTGCCGCCACCTGTTGCCGTCGAACACCGCGTAGTGATCCATCGTCGGGCAGTGGGCGTCGACGCTCTGTTCGTCCAGGCCGCAGGGATCCTTGTCCAGAATGGCGAGCATACCGAACGCGAAGCTGGCCCAGGTTCTGCCTTGTCCCGTCTGCGGATCGAACGGGGGCACGAGCAACGGGCAGTTGGCGTTCAGATAGACCAGGTCGGCCGGTCCTTCGCTCACGGAAGAGTTCACCTCGCGTTCCTGCTGGCAGATGATCGGATAGGGGCCTTGCGGACAGTATTCCGCTCCGGCGCCGGGGTCCGGATTGCCGCGCCAGATGTAGTCGGTCGGAGCGTGATCGTCGCCGAGACTCAGCTCGATGTAGAGGTTGTCGAACACGCCGTGAAGGTCCGGGGGCAAGCCGTCGATGAGGTGGAGAGACAGGACCAGAGGATTCGCGTCGGTACCGTTGACGGCGTTCTTCTCGCCGGTGCCTCCGCGATTGACGTCCATCTGCTGGATGCGGGTGCGCAGCGAGTACTGGAACTGACTCATCGAGGTAAAGTAGCCGCCTCCGCGCGAGCCCCACGTGTTGTTCACCAGGGCGGTGTAGCCCGCGGTGGTCGCTCGCTCACCGCTGAGGGCGCACTTGGGGTCCTCCCAGGCCTCGATGTCGCCCGCGGGAACCGACTGGTTGCTCTTGGTCACTTGATTGCCGCATTGCATCACCATCGTCCAGCGTTCGCGCATCATTTCGTAGTCGGCCGGCGAATGCTGGACTTGCCCCGCGCAGCCGTTGTTATTCGTGCCGCCCCGGGGTACGTATCCACCGGATACGCCCGCGGGTGTGGGGCCGCCGGGCCACGGGTAGTTGTTGTCGTATGCCCACTGGCTGTAGTTTTCGAACGGATCGGCCCAGACCACCGTGGCGCTCGGCGGATCGCCGCCCGGTCGAATCCGCGCACCGGAAACCAGCGTCGCGCAAGCACCCAGGAGTACACATACGCCAAACAAAACCCTTTTGTCTTGCATTTGCCCTTCCCTCCATGCCTGAACACATGACGTGTCGACGCGCAGCGAGCGCCCCGCCACTGATAATTCTAACGTTTGAAACTCTTGGACGACAGGCGATTCTTGTGCGGAGCGTGCGGGATAATTTTGTCAGTCAGGCTGGCGGGGGCAAAAACCCCACCGCCTGAGACGGGCTCTCTCCGTGTCGTCACTCTGCCGTGGCCAGGATGGACTCGGCTTGCCGCGAGCGAGTGGCAAGATCGAGGCAAAGGCCGTTCGCGCTGGGACGCCGAGTTCCCCAGTTGCCCCGAAAGAGACCCGGCCTGGGTCCGCGTTCAGCGTCCGGTTTTATGGCCGCGTGGCCTCGCGCCCGTAGCACCCGCGCGATCGCGTGGCCACTCGGTATCCGATCGGCACCTTCAACATGAACCGGCCTGGGGCCAAGTCTCCGATACTTCAACCCGTTCGGCGATGGAGTCACCTCGTTCTTCGCACTGCCGTCACCCCGAGTAGACCGGCGGGGCACATACCCGATTTACGCTTTCGATCGGATCGGAACGTTGCCGAGCGGGTTCCGCAGGCCGGTGAAGCCTCTCCGGGCGAATCGTCTTTCGCGGTGCTCAGGGGGCGAGTCCGGGTGGGCCGTCGTCGGCGAACGAATCGTTCGGAACGTCGGGGACACCCAGCGCGCGAAGGCCTTGGGGATTCTTGGCGTAGCGTCGCGCGGTCCGCGCGGAGATCCGTCGATTACACACCAGGCTGGCCAGGCTTTCATCCAGCGTCTGCATGCCCCATTTCCTGCCGGTCTGGATGGCTGTATCGATCGCCTCGATCTTGTTGAGTCGAATGGCCGCCCGGGCCGCGTCATTTGCCACGAGCACCTCCATGGCCAGTGCCCGCTTCGTTCCCGGCGTAAGGCCCGGCAGCAGGTGTTGGCTGATGACCAGCCGCAGCGACAGGGCGAGCTGACTGCGAATGTCCTGCTGGCGATCGGGCGGGAAAATGTCGATCAGGCGCGTGATCGCGCCCTTGGCATCCTGCGTGTGGACCGTGGACATAACCAGGTGCCCCGTCTCGGCTGCGCTGATCGCCATGCGGGCGGTCTCGATGTCGCGGATCTCGCCGCAGAGGATGACGTCGGGGTCCTGCCGGAGCGCCGAACGCAGGCCGTCGGCAAACGTGGCTACATCGGTGCCGACCTCCCTTTGGGTGATGACCGAGTTGCTCCGAGGCCTGAAGACGTACTCGATGGGCTCTTCGATGGTGACGATCCGCCGATGGCCGAGCTGGTTGATCTGTTCGACGAGTCCCGCCAGCGTGGTCGTCTTGCCGGAGCCGGTCACGCCGGTGATCAGCACGAGGCCGTTGTGCAGATGGGTGATCCGCGCCACCAGATCCATCGGAATCCCCATCCATTCGAAGGATGGGATCTCCGACGGGATGTAGCGGAAGCAGGCTCCGAGGGCTCCCTGGCTGACAAAGACGTTCACGCGAAAACGAACCGGGCGACCTTCGCAGTCGACGAGCAGCGAAAAATCGAAATCGCGCTGACCCTCGACGCGAGAACGCATATCCATCGGCATCACGCTCCGGATCATTCGCGCGGTGACCTCGGGGATCAGTGCGGGGCCGCTCGTCGGGAACAGGTCTCCGTGAACCCGCAGCATCGGCGGATGCCCGACCGCCAGGTGCAGATCGGACGCGCCCTTGGCGAGGCCCAGGCCGAACAGCGTCAGCAGTTCTGAATCAACGGCGGGTGAGTTGTTTCCATTCATCAACTTGCACCTTCAGGACCCCTCGGCGGGCAGGGGGGTCGGCAGTTCTGGATGCCCCAGAAAAACCAGTTTTGCGGGGTGTGTACCGCCGGAAAAGCCTGGTCGGCACCAGGGGCGCAACCGGAACCGATCCCCGAGCGTAAGTTTCCAACCCTTTCTGGTATGCATTCAGGTTATCCGAGTTGCGGCTGGAACGCTCGTGCGAGCGGTCGTGAAGCCCGGCAAGGGCCAGCCTGGCGCCCGGTGCGATCTGGTTGAAATGCCCGTGTCGGTTGGGCCAGGCAGGTGGGTCGAGGCGACCTGACGGATTGGCGGCTGGACGGGGTGTCTCGCTCGAAAGTCAGTCCCCGGCGGGTTTTCTGTATTGCTTGTCCTGAATGTGGATCAGTTTTACTTCGCATTCGCATCGCTTGTATTAGAAAAACGCGATCCATGTATAAGTAGCACAGATTATAGTGGCCGTTGACATTAGAATGTAGTATGATAGTATGGTTGGGGGAAAGGCCGCGGCCGGCCCGGTCTGGGGTCGGCTGTCGCGTCGCCTGTTCGATGGGAAGTGCCGGGAGTGGGGCTGCGCCGGGAGAATGCGGGCTCCGACCCGAGGGATGGGTACGCCGATGGTTCCGCAGCAGATCGAGGCCATGAAAGGCTTGTATGAGCCGTTGACCGAACGGGCGGCTTGTGGAGTCGGGTTTATCGCCAGCCTCAACGGTGTGAAGTCGCACTCCATCGTTCACAAGGCATTGGAGATTCTCGTCAAGCTCGAGCACCGCGGCGCGTGCGGGTGCGACCCGCGGACGGGGGACGGCGCCGGCCTGCTCATTCAGATCCCGCATCAGTTTCTTCGCAACGTGGCGGCTGGCGAGAGCATTCGCCTGCCGGACCTTCACGAGTACGGGACGGGCCTGGTGTTCCTGCCGCCCGACTCTCTTCAGCGTCGCCAATGCGAGGAAGCCTTTGCCGAAGCGGTGCGGGAAGAGGGGCAGGAGCTGTTGGGTTGGCGGACGGTACCCGTCCGTCCGGAGGCTCTCGGAGAAGTCGCGCGGGCGGTCGAGCCGACGATTCGGCAGGTTTTCATCGGACGGGGCCCGAAGACCGGCGACGACGCGGCGTTTGAGCGGAAGCTGTTCGTCATCCGCAAGCGGATGGAGCGCTGGGCGAAGCAGTCGAACCTTTCGATGGCCGGCCACTTCTATGTTCCGAGCCTGTCCCACAGCACGCTGAACTACAAGGGCCTGCTCCTGGCGCCGCAGATCGAGGCGTATTTCCCGGATCTGAAGGATCCCACACTGGTGTCGGGCATCGCCCTGGTTCATCAACGTTACAGCACGAACACGTTCCCGACGTGGGATCTCGCCCAGCCGTTCCGTTTCCTGTGCCACAACGGCGAGATCAACACTCTTCGTGGGAACATGAACTGGATGCACGCGCGGGAGAAGCTGTTCGAGTCGCCGCATTTCGGGGAGGACATGGCCAAGATCCTGCCGATCATGAATCCTTCGTGGAGCGACTCGGCCGCTCTGGACAACGCGATCGAGCTGCTGTACCACACCGGCAGATCGCTGCCGCACTGCGTGGCCATGCTGATCCCCGAGGCGTGGCAGAACCACAAGACGATGAGCGAGGCCAAGAAGGCCTTCTACGAATATCACTCGTGTCTCATAGAGCCGTGGGACGGGCCGGCCTCGATCGCGTTCACGGATGGGAAGGTGATCGGGGCGGTCCTGGATCGCAACGGCCTGCGGCCCTCGCGTTACATGGTGACCAAGGATGGCTACGTGATCATGTCGTCGGAGACGGGCGTGCTGGACGTCGACCCGGCCAACGTGCAGTGCAAGGGTCGTCTTCAGCCGGGGCGCATGTTGCTCGTGGACACGGACGAGGAGCGGATCGTGCCCGACGAGGAGATCAAGGAGGGCCTGGCCGCCCGCCGGCCGTACCGGATGTGGCTGAAGGACAATCTGGTCAAGCTGGCAGACCTGTCGGAGCCGCGGCGGTTCGCGGGGTACGATCTGGATACGCTCACGACGCGCCAGCAGGCGTTCGGTTACACGCTCGAGGACGTGCGGCTGTTGATCGCCCCGATGGCGAACGAAGGCCTCGAACCGGTCGGGTCGATGGGCACCGACACGCCGCTGGCCGTGCTCAGCGAGAAGCCGCAACTTCTCTATAACTACTTCAAACAGCTCTTCGCCCAGGTGACCAATCCGCCGCTCGACGCGATCCGCGAGGAGCTGGTGACCTCGAACATGACCCATATCGGTTCGGAGCAGGACCTTTTCGAGGAGACTCCGCGGCATGCGCGCCAACTGCGCATTGAGCAGCCGGTGCTGACGAACCGGGACCTGCAGCGCATCAAGGACCTGAACCTTCCGGGTCTTCACGCCGCGGTGCTGCCGATGCTGTTCCGCGCGGTGGGGGGCGGGGGGGCGCTGCGTCAGGCGATGGAGCAGCTGTGTGCCGCGGCTTCGCGGGCGATCGCGGAGGGCTATACGATTCTGATCCTGTCGGACCGCGGCGTGAACGAGGAGATGGCCGGCATCCCTGCGCTGCTGGCGGCCGCGGGCGTGCATCATCATCTGATTCGCGAGGGGACCCGCACCAGGTGCGGCATCGTGGTCGAGTCCGGGGAACCCCGGGAGGTACACCACTTCGCCCTGCTGTTGGGCTATGGCGCGGGTGCGGTGAATCCTTACGTGGCCTTCGAGTCGATCGCCCGGATGCACGCCGAGGGGAGGCTCAAACCCGGTATGGCTCTGTCGGAGGCGGAAGCCCATTACATCAAGGCGATCAACAAGGGCGTTGTCAAAGTGATGTCGAAGATGGGCATCTCGACGTTGCACAGCTATCGTGGGGCGCAGATTTTCGAGGCCGTCGGCCTGGGGCCGGAGGTCGTCGATCAGTATTTCACATGGACCGCGTCGCGGATCGGCGGGGTGGGGCTGGACGTGCTGGCCGAGGAGGTGATGCTCCGGCACGCGCGGGCGTATCCGCGCCGTCAAGTCGCCGGGCGGCTCGAACTCGATCCCGGCGGGCAGTATCAATACCGGCGAGGGGGGGAACCGCATCTGACCAACCCGATGACCGTCGCCACGCTCCAGCAGGCGGTCCGCGAGGACAATGCCGCGACGTACAAGGCGTACGCCGAGTTGGTCAACCGCCAGAACCGCGAACTGTACACGCTCCGCGGGTTGCTGGATTTCAAGAAGGGCACCAAGCCCGTGCCGATCGAGGAGGTTGAGCCGGCCAGGGAGATCGTCAAGCGGTTCAAGACCGGCGCGATGTCGTTCGGCTCGATTTCGTTCGAGGCCCATGCGAACCTGGCGATCGCCATGAATCGCATCGGCGGCAAGAGCAACACCGGTGAGGGCGGCGAAGACCCGATCCGGTACAAGGTCTATTCGAGCGAGGAGGAGCGCCGCCGCGAGATCGGCCGACTGTCGCCCTCGACCGCCGAGAACCTCAGGAACGGCGACTCGATGCGCAGCGCCATCAAGCAGGTGGCTTCCGGACGGTTCGGCGTGACCAGCGAGTATCTGGTCAATTGCGACGAGCTGCAGATCAAGATGGCCCAGGGGGCCAAGCCCGGCGAGGGAGGCCAGCTGCCGGGCAAGAAGGTCGACGAGTGGATCGGCAGGACCCGTCACAGTACGCCGGGCGTGCAGTTGATCTCGCCGCCGCCGCACCATGACATCTACTCGATCGAGGACCTGGCGCAACTGATCCACGATCTGAAAAACGCCAACCATCACGCCCGAATCAGCGTCAAGCTGGTGGCGGAGGTCGGGGTGGGGACCGTGGTGGCCGGCGTTGCGAAAGGCAAGGCCGACGTGGTGCTCATCAGCGGCCTGTTTCCAGTTCATGTGGGTCCTCCTGTGCAGAGTTGGATCAATCGGGCGGCGCCCA
>JAPKGY010000720.1 GCA_026647385.1 Phycisphaerae bacterium
TTCCCGATGACGGTGAAGAAGCATCTGCGCGCGCAGGAGATCGCCCAGGCCAACCGCCTGCCCTGCATCTACCTCGTCGATTCGGGCGGCGCCAACCTGCCGACGCAGGACGAGGTCTTCCCCGACCGCGACCACTTCGGCCGCATCTTCTTCAACCAGGCCAACATGTCGGCCCAGGGCATCCCGCAGATCGCGGTGGTGATGGGCTCGTGCACCGCCGGCGGCGCCTACGTGCCGGCGATGTCCGACGAGGCGGTGATCGTCAAGAACCAGGGCACCATCTTCCTCGGCGGCCCGCCGCTGGTGAAGGCGGCCATCGGCGAGGTCGTCAGCGCCGAGGACCTGGGCGGCGGCGACGCTCAAGCCGATCAAGGGTGAGCTTCCGGGCGGGCGGAAAGCCCTCGTGGTGCGCGTACGAATCGACGCCGATGCCCGGGACCCTGACAGCAACCACCGGTTCACGACCTGGCAGATGAGGCTGGTGGGCACCGAGGGGAAGAAGGACGAGGCCGTCGAGTCCTTCGTGGCGGGAGCGAGCCACCAGGATTATGAGCGCTGGGTCGAGTTGTACGAAGGCGAGAGCGTGGTTCGTCCGGGCGGCAAGGACGGCTCGTTGATCATCGATCTCGTGTTTCTCGTGCCCGATCGCGCCGACTACAAACCGGTGTATCTGGAGTATAAGCAGAACGCGATCGCCGAGTTCCGCCCCCTGGACGAGAAGGCCCGCGCCAAGCTGGGGCCGGCCAAACCCCTGGCGCCGGAGAAGCCGAAGGAAGCCAAACCTCAGAAAAAGCCAAAGCCTCCTGAGACCAGCGATGGAGGCGGCAAACCGCTTCGCGATCGCATCTCCGGGATCGGGTCGGCGTTGAAGGACAGCGTCTTTAAGAACGAACTCCCCTTCGCGCTCACCAACTACGGCGGAAACTGTGAGGTCGTCAATGGGGAAGTCCGGGGCGGCCGACTCATCGCCACGCTCGGCGACGACTGGAAACCGACATCCGGCGGCCAGCCGCCCGCGGAGCGTTTCGAGGTGCCCGCGGACAAGAGACTCCTGCAGTTGAGCGTGGAGAAGCTTCAGCCGCAGAGTTGGCTGGGGCAAATCTACGGGGGAATCATCGATACGATCCGGGATTTCTACGTCGTCGACGAAAGCGGCAAGGAGCACCGGCCCGTCGGCCATTACGCGATGGCGGTCACGGGAGGCAAGCCGACCTTCGAGCTCATCTACCTGGATGAGAGCCAGCGCGATTTCGGTCGGCTTCCGAAATTTGAAACGATCCGCGGGGACGATCTCAAGGGCGAGTACAGCCTGTTCTTCTTGTTCCACCTTCCGCCGGGGTGCAAGCCGGTCAAGGTCCATACGGGGCGAACGGACGTCGATTTGCGGGAGATGAACCTCGTCGCTCCGCAGTGAACCGGGCCGTCCACCTTAAGCTCCTGCGAGCAATGGGTTTGGAACCGAGCGATCGGGCGCTCCCCCTGCGGGGACGGACCCGGATTGCGGCACTTCTTGCTTCACGGGGCGCGTCCGGGTAGACTCCCGCGAATCCATATTCCCCGGCTTGCCTGGTCAACCAGTAACCCGAGAGATGGATCTGCGGTCTACTGGCCTTGCGGCCCATGGAAGGAAGGGTTTGGCGACGTGGCTGAGCCCGAAACGGGGAGGTACGTGCGCGCCTGCAGGCTGGGCCTCGGGCGATGTGAGGAGCAGATCATGATCAAGCGGTTGATTTGGGTTGCGGCAGTCGGCGCGTTGTTGTTGCCCGCATGGGTGTTGTCGGCCGAGGAAAAAGCGGAGACCACCGCCGCGGCGAGCCAGCCGGGCGGCAACGCATTCAAGAGCGAGAAGGAACGGGTGAGCTACAGCATCGGCCTGCGGATCGCCATGGGGATGAAGCAGCAGAACGTCGAGGTCGACGTGGATACCCTGGCCAAGGCGATGAAAGACGTCTTCGCCGGCGGCAAGCCGCTGTTGACCGACCAGGAAGCGCAGCAGGTGCTGATGGAGTGGCAGCGCAAGATGCGCGAGGAATTCCAGAAGAAGCAGGATGAGTTGGGCGAGACGAACAAAGTTGAAGGCGCGAAGTTCCTGGAAGAGAACAAGGCGAAAGAGGGCGTAAAGACGCTGGCCAGCGGCGTTCAGTACAAGGTGCTGAAGTCCGGCGACGGCGCGATCCCGAAAGCGACCGACCGCGTGAAGGTCCACTACAAGGGCACGCTGATCGACGGCACCCAGTTCGACAGCTCGATCGATCGCGGGGAGCCGGCGGTTTTCGCGGTCAACGGCGTGATCAAGGGCTGGACCGAGGCCTTGCAGCAAATGAAGGTCGGCGACAAGTGGCAGATCTTCATTCCGTCGGATCTCGCCTACGGACCGCGCGGGAACATGCGCACGATTCCGCCGAACGCGGTGCTGATCTTCGACGTCGAGCTGCTGGGGATCGAACCGGCTGAAGCGCCGCCGGCCACCACCCAGCCGCAGTAATCGCGATCGAACCCGATCGAACGCAGCCATTCCCGGGCCGGGGCGGCTTGACGCCGTTCCGGCCTGTTCTTTGGGGAGCGAGCGCCGCGCTCTACAATGTCGCGACATGGCCCAGATCCACGTCCAGAACCTGTGCAGGGTGTTTAACGTGCCCCAGCGCGAGGGCGGCTTCCGAGCCGCCCTGGCGAGCCTGTTCCAC
>JAPKGY010000721.1 GCA_026647385.1 Phycisphaerae bacterium
TCAAGGACCGGCACGGCGTGCCCATCTTCGAGATTCATGAGTTCAAACGATAGTCCCGGCGAGGACGAGGTCTTCGAGTATCCCATCACGGAGGTGCTCGATCTGCACACTTTCGCGCCGCGCGACGTGAAAGCCGCCGTGGAGGCATATCTTGATGCCGCGGCCCAACGCGGGTTGCGCGACGTCAGAATCATCCACGGCAAAGGGATCGGCGTTCAGCGCGAGATCGTCCGCAACGTCCTGTCCCGGTCGGCGCTGGTCGAGGAGTTCAGGACTGCGCCGGAGGAGGCAGGCGGGTGGGGCGCGACCATCGTCCGGTTGCTCCCCTGACCGTCCTCCGCCCACTCTCAGCGCTGGTTGGCTTTGAGCACCTTCTTGCGCAGCCGGATCGACTTCGGCGTGACCTCCACGAACTCCTCCTCGTTGATGAATTCGATGGCTTGCTCCAGGTTCAGAATCCGTGGCGGAACCAGCCGGATCGCCTCGTCCGAGGTCGAAGCCCGCATGTTGGTCAGCTTCTTCTCCTTGACGATGTTCACGTTGAGGTCGTCGGCGCGCGAGTTCTCGCCGATGATCATGCCTTCGTACACCTCCGCGCCGGGCGTGATGAAGATCTCGCCCCGCTCCTGGAGGTTGTAGATGGCGTAGCTGGTCGCCGTTCCCGGCCGGTCCGCCACCAGAGCCCCCGTGAGCCGCATCGGGATCTCGCCCTGCCACTCGATGTATCCCTGGAACAGCGAGTTGACGATCGCCGTGCCCTTCGTGTCGGTGAGCATCTCGCCGCGCAGCCCGATCAGGCCCCGCGAGGGAACGAGAAACTCCAGCCGCGCCCGGCCGCTGCCGTGGTTGACCATCTTCGCCATCTTGCCTTTGCGGATGCCGAGTTTCTCGATCACGACGCCTACGTAGCTCTCGGGCACGTCCACGATCAGCAGCTCCTGCGGCTCGTGCAGTCTGCCGCCGATCTCCTTGGTGAGGATCGTGGGTTTGCCGGCCATCAGCTCATAACCCTCGCGACGCATCATCTCGATCAGGATGGCGAGTTGCAGCTCGCCGCGCCCCAGCACCTTCAGGGCGTCCGGGCTGCCCGTTTCCTCGACCCGCAGGCTGACGTTCGTCAGCAACTCGCGGTCGAGGCGGTCACGCAGGTTCCTGCTGGTCACCAGATGCCCTTCGCGGCCCGCGAACGGCGACGTGTTCACCGTGAACAGCATCGCGATCGTCGGCTCGTCGATGCGGATCTTCGGCATCGCCAGCGGTGTCTCAGGGTGCGATACCGTCTCGCCGATGAAGATCCCCTCGACGCCCGAGATGGCCAGCACGTCGCCCGGGCGGGCGATACTCTCCTCCACCCGCTTCAGCCCCTCGAATGAGTACATCCGCGTGATCCGGGTCTTCTGGATCTGGCCGTCGAGCTTGCAAACGCTCACCTCGTCGCCCTGGCGCAGCGTGCCCTGGAAGACGCGGCCGATGGCGATGCGGCCCAGGTAGTCGGAGTAGTCGAGGTTGGCGACCTGGAACTGCAGGATGGCGTCCGGGTCGCCCGTCGCCTCCGGGATGTGCGCGACGATGGCCTCGAACAGCGGTTCCAGGTTCGCGGACTCGTCGCCCGGCGAAGAATACGCTCGACGAGTCTGGCCTTGTGAAAAGCATCGCGGCAGCCGTGCCTCACGCGCCTTTCGATTTCCTGGTCGGAATCCGCCACCGTGGTGAACGACAGCGGAACCGTGACCTCCGTCTTATAGAGATCGGCAATGTCGTACACGAAACTGAGCATCTTGCCGACGTGTACGAACCCGATCGCCGGAGAATAGCCTGCGGACAGTATGGCCGCGTGGCAGATCCCGTACAGACAGGCGTTGGCGGTGGAGAGCGCGCGGTTCAGCGGATCGGCTGCGTTCCAGTCCCCCTGGTTGTACTCGCGCCCCGCCCACTGGACTTTGTGTGCCTCGGCAAGCTGCCGATACGCCTGCCTGACCCGCGCCCCCTCCATCCCTCGGATCTGCTCAATGGGCGTGTGAGGCGGCAGGATCGCCGGGAAGCGCTTCTGATACATGCGCCGCGCCACCTGACGGCGGGAAGCCGGGTCGCCGTAAAGAGCGGCCTGGCGAAGTAGACGGTGGGAGCTGAAGGTTCCCCCAGTCGCACTGGCGTAGCACCGGACGCCCTGCTCGCCGGTCCACGCGAGAAGCGTGTTGCTCTCGCTCAGCGCTTTGATGGCGGCGTGTGTGATCTTGGTGCCCGGCCCGAGCATGAGCAGCCCGACCTGGTCCATCGGAATTCGGGTGGTCCCCTGCGCGTCGATCATGACCAAGCCGGAGCTGTCGACCTCGATGGTCCCGTGCTCAAGGTAGAGGTAAGCCCATCGATCGTCGAAACGTGGGAGGATGTGGAGGTTTTTCACGGCTCTTTCGATTCAGGATCTTCATCGTTGCAGCGCGCAACGGAAAGCAACCCGAATCCCAGTCCCTTGGCACTTCCCAGTCCCGAGACGAGTGCGCAGGCGAACGCACCAGGCTCGCGGACGATGAGGCGTCCGTCGAATAGGACGGATCTGAACCGCAGCCGTTTGCCTCCCTTGTCGGCCTCAATCATCTTTTCGTCGACGAGGCTGAACGGGCCGAGGTCGAATCCGGCGGATTCAGCTTTGCGGACCAGCCACCCTCGGAATTCGGATTCGTTAG
>JAPKGY010000722.1 GCA_026647385.1 Phycisphaerae bacterium
GGGATATTTCTCCAAGAAGCAAGTCACGAGGGCATTTTTGTGAATCGGCGCTCTATCCCATAGAATGATAATGTTACCGCGACGGTCGGTTTCCGCGAGCGGACGCAATCGAGGAAGTCGCGCATGTGGTTCATGGGGCGCCCGGTGCGGTCGATGTAGTCCTTCACGATCTTGTCGAAGTCCGCCAGCAAGGCGGGATTGGACACTTCCGGTTTGTCATATCCGTCGGCGGCGGAGACCCAGCCCTCGGGGCCCTCGAACCGCATGCCGCACGATCCCTTCCAGTAGCCCTCGCGGTGCAGGGTCATCTTGGCCCCGTTGGCGAACTTCGTGACCATGCCGTCGCCGGTGGGGTTGTCCACGTATTCGTATTCGACCGGGGAGGTGTCGAGCATGTTCAGGCCGGCCTGCGACTGGGCGAAGGTATGGGCGCCCCATTCGCCGATGCAACTGGTGTGGAAGTCGTAATGGCCGCGCCAGGCGCCGCGGACGTACTTGGAGTTGAAAGGCCGCCAGGGGCACGGGCCGAGCCAGAGGTCCCAGTCGACCTCGTCCTTGGGCGGTAGCGGCTCGGGCGGCAGCCATTCGTGCGTCAGTTCGGCCTTGTCCCAGGGTGCGATGTGCGCCCGGGCGGTATGGACCTCGCCCAGCCGGCCGCTGCGGGCCATCTCGATGCAGAAAACGAAGTTGGCTTCGCTGAGGCGTTGCGTGCCGGTTTGGTAGATGCGGCCATGGCGCTTGGCTGCGTCGACGACGGCCTGGCCTTCGGCGATGGTCATGCACGAGGGCTTTTCGCTGAAGACGTCCTTGCCGGCGCGCATCGCCATGATGGTGGCCGGCGCATGCCAGCGGTCGCCCGTCGCGATGAGCACGGCATCAATGTCCGCACGCTGGGCGAGGAACTCGCGCATGTCCGCGTAGACCGCGCAATCAGTGTTTCCGTACGTCTCGTCGACGAGCTTTTTGACCGCCTCCCGCCGCGACTTTTGGGCATCGCAGACAGCCACGAACCGGACGTCTTTCTCGGGGAGCATCCACTTGAGGTCGTGGGTTCCCCGCCCGCCGATGCCGATGCCGCCGACGATGATTTTCTCGCTGGGCGGAATCGCACCGCTCCGGCCCAGCACCGAGGACGGCACGATATAGGGCGCCGCGATCGCACCGCCGGCGATGGCGGTATGCTTGAGGACCTGGCGCCGGGTGAGTCCGCTTCGGGCGGTCCCGGACGACGACTTTCGTGATTGTGTCGGCTCTCCATCGCGACGATTCTGAATGAGGTGTTTTGATGACATGGGGAGCATTATACGTTCCATCGCGCGTACGACAACCCGAATCGATAGGCGGAATGACCGCAAGATTCACGGCGTGGGCGTGTTTGAAGTTTGGCTTTGGCTGTTGCAGCCAGTCTACTCGATCGCGATTTTGGCCCAGTAAGCCGCCGCGTTAGGCCCGCCGTTGGACGCGTTGATCAACTGTATCGTCACGATTTGGCCGGCGTACTCGGAAAGGTCCACGTCGATGCTCGTCCAGCCGTCGGGTGCGGCCTCCTTGCCGATCACTTGACGAAGCAGTTCCCGGTAGGCGGTGACGCGGAGAAGCCAATCGCCCTCGGGATGATGGCCCACAACGAGGCGGAGCGTGGTCTTCTTGTCGGGCGGGACATCCACGCGTTGCCCCAGGATGCACGGCATCGTGTCGCTGAGCGGGTGGGTGACCAGGACGTTCTTCTTGCCCAGTACGTCGCGAATGCCGGGCGACATCTCCGCCCCGCAGTCCTTGGCCATCCAATCGGGCGCGAATTCCGAAAGCGCCGCGGTGAGGTCGAAGCGAGCCCGTTCGCGCGGGGCCTGTTGCGGCGGCGCTTGGTTTTCAACCGTCGCCTTCTCGCGGCTGCCCGTGGCCGGCTGCTCTCGAGAAAACGGTTCCGCGGTACAACCCCACATCGTGGACGCGATCACACCCGAAAAGAACAGGCAGACTGCCTCACGTGACATTTGCGTTCCTTCTATCAACGGGCCAAGGTTTACCGGCCGAACTTGTCGCGCGCTCCATCCCTTGTCGGGTCCGATCACGGTCCTGGTTTCGCCGTCACCGTTCGGCTGCGCTCCACGGTGATCTGGCCGGACTCGAACCCGGCGATATCGTCGCGACGGCTGATCTTGGTCACAATGATAGACAAATCGGCACCTTGGCGGAAGTCAGCCAGGTCCTTGGCGGCAAAGGACTTGCCGCCGGTGTCGGCCGCCGGTGGGACGACGAGTTCCTCTTGGGCCCCGAAAAGGGACTGGACCAGCCGGTAGGACACCGACAGGGCGGGATCCGAGTTCGAGGTCGTGACCGTGAAGCCCGCGAGCGAGACGGTCCCGCCCGGATTCGGTGCGGTGATCGTGAAGTCGGGCGGAGCCGCCTGGGTGGTGTCAGCCACGCCGCGGGTGGGCTCAATGACGGTCACCTTGTACTCGTTGGCGACGGGTACGGTGACGGCGTATTGGCCGGCGCCGTCGGCGGGTGCCACCGGCTGACCGTTGACGAGCAGGGACTGGCCGTTGGCCAGTTCGACGGGTTGGCCGCCGCCGGTGGAAATCTCGGCCGTCGCGGTTGCCTGGTTGGTGGCCTCGACGATTCGCAGCGTGCAGGCGGCCTCATCGAGCAGTTCGCCGACCTCAACCCAGGGCAGAGGCAGG
>JAPKGY010000723.1 GCA_026647385.1 Phycisphaerae bacterium
CCCACTGACGTTCTTGGAGGCGACGATGTTGCGTCGGCTTTGGCGACTGAGCAGCTTGAGAACGCTCGACAAGTCCGCGTCGGCGACGTGAAGCTCAATCGTACCGTGAGGGGACACGACCACGGACGCTTCTTCGAGTCCGGACACCGCCGGGCTTTCACGCCCTTCCGCGGGAGCCGAAGCGGCGGGAGCGGAAGTCGCAGCCGCGGGAGCTGTAGCGGGGCGCGGTTTGAATATCCCCAGCCATCCCGCGCCGGCAGGGCGGGCGGCCGGTACGGGTTGAGCCGCGGACGGGGGGAGCACAGCCGGCGATGCCTCCTCGGCTCGATCGGTCGGCGCAAACCCCTCCGGCGCGGCCATCAGCATCACCGCGCCCGCCAGTACGCACATCCGCCACCCAACGCCGTCTTTCATCGTCGCCTTTCCAGCCGAAAGCCTCCCGGATGTCCGTCGATGCCGGCGGTTCTGGTGGAACCGGGCAAGGAGAATCCACTCGTTCGCGTGATTATCGGTATCGGAGGAACATACTCGGACCTTTAGTTAGCAACGACTTATAAACAGACGGCCGCATTCGCCCCAGGCTTCCCCCGGCAGGGGTTTATGAGGCTTAAGTCCGTCTGGACCGGGAACGATAAGACCCCAGAGAGGCGGTCTGTCCGCGCTTGGGCAGGCCCTCGCGCGGCGGGTCTGCGCGTGAAGTTATCGGTCCCAGGAGACCTGATGGGCTCGGCCTTGATCAAGACTTGGGTAAAGCGGCACGCAGCCATCCCGAACTGGGCGGCCTTGAGCCTGGCGGGTGCGTACCTGGGCATCATTCTGGCCCTGGGAGCGGCTGCGGTCTGGACTCACCGCCAGGAAATGGGCAAGGTCCATCGGCAAAGCTTCAGTCGAGAGGTCGTCTGGCTGGCCCGTGCGGTCGAGTTGGCGTCCCGAGACAAGGGGTTTGAAGCCGCCGCCTCCGAATTCCGTCGCGCACGATACGAACCGGGCATTCAACGGTGCGAAGTGGTCGATCGCGACGGAGTCGTCGTGGTCGGATCCGATTCATCCCGAATCGGCAAACGGATCGACGAAGCGCTGGCCGACGCATTGATGGGCGTGAGCGAAACCGAGGTAACCCCCTTCGGCGCTTCCTCCACCCGGAAGTTCATCACCTACGCGATCCGCCTTCGACGATCCCCGGAGGCGACCTCCCAGGCGGCGTCCGGGCCGGCCGCCGCGGAACGCGGCGTTCAGCGAGCGCCGGCCTGGTTGCTCGTTGACACCTTCGACACGCGCGAGGATTGGCTGGCGGCGAACTGGTGGACCCTGGTCGCATGTGTGGCGCTGGCGGCCATGGGTATGTTCTGGCTCGTGTATCGCATGGTCTCGCGGTCTCTGCGTCCCATGGTCGCGATTCGTCAGCGCTTGCTCTGTGCGCCCGAACGGCTCGCGGAACAACTCGCGCTGCTTCGGGTGAATGATTCGCTGGACCAGACGGCATCGGCCTGGAACCGGCTGATCGAATTCGCCGACGAGTTGCACCAGGAGGTGCAATCGATCCGGCTGCGATCGGCGGTGGGCTCGGCGTTGGACACCTATCGTTCGGAGCAGCTGGCGGCCGTGTTGAGGAACATGCCGCACGGCGTCCTGGTCGTCGAGGGCGCGGGGCAGGTGACCTTCGCGAATCCGTCGGCGGTTCGCATGCTGAACCGGCAGGATGAGGATCTCGCCGGCAGGATGATCGACGATCTCCTGCCCGAAAACGTGCGGGCCGAGGTCATGGTCGCCGGACGCGGCCCGAGCCGATGGGTCGATCACGCTCTGGAAGGCAGCGACGGCGCCACCAGCGTTCGATTTGTTACCGTGCCGCTGAGCAAGGAAGCACAGGATGGCGCTCGCGTCATCTTCATGCAGGATGTGAGTCAGTCCAAGGAGATGGAGCGAGCCCAGGATTCCTTCCTCTATCACGTCACCCACGAACTGCGGACGCCGCTGACCAATATTCGGGCGTACACCGAAACCCTGGCCGGCGGCGTGCTCGACGATCCGGAAAGCCTGCGCGAGTGCTACAACGTCATCTCCGGCGAGACGGAACGCTTGAGCCGGCTCGTCGAAGCCATCCTGAACGTGTCCCAGCTCGAAGTGGGTACCGCCCGCCTGAGCATGGGCGAAGTGTACGTGGACCGGATGATTCGGGATGCGGTGCAGGACATGCAGGCCCAGGCGGCCGCCAAGGGGATCGACCTGCGGCTGCGGCTGCCTCCGAAGCTGCCGATCATCCGCGGCGACAAGGACCGCCTTGCGGTGGTCATGGCCAACATCGTGGGCAACGCGATCAAGTACACGCCGGCGGGCGGGCAGGTCGAGATCACCTGCACCACCGAGCCGGACATGCAGAGCAGTCGGGAACCGACCAGTCTGCGGATTTCGATCTCGGACACGGGCATCGGAATCGATGCGTCGCATCACGAGAAGATCTTCGAGAAGTTCTACCGGGTGCGGGATGAGAAGGTGGAATCGGAGCCCGGCACGGGGCTGGGGCTCGCGATCGCGAAGGAAACCGTCCGGCTCCACGGCGGAACCATTGTCGTGGAGAGCACCCCGGGCCGGGGATCGACGTTCCATGTGACCTTGCTCGGCACGTTTGGCGTGGGCAAGACCAGCCTGGTGCGGCGCTTCGTCGAAAATCACTTCGAAGAC
>JAPKGY010000724.1 GCA_026647385.1 Phycisphaerae bacterium
AGGCCTGGCAGGAGCTCAAGACCCCGACGATCTGGTCCCCGCGCCATGAAACCTCCGCCTGGGTCTTTCACGACCAGCTTTACCTCGCAGCCGGTAACCCCTGGCCCGTCGTCAACGACGTCTGGCGGCTCGATTGGCCTGCGATGCCGATCGTGGGCTCGAGGCCGACAACCTCCCCGGCGCCGGGTCCCCCGTGAGTGGGGCGGCCATCCCGCCCGCCGAGGAACGCGAGCCAGCCGCCGAGGCGCTGGCGTACATCGCGTGATGGATTCAACGGGCGGTGTCGACGAAGGGGAAGGCCGGTCACCGTGCGGCCTGCACTTGCCCCGGAGCGCGGTGCCACAGGGCGGCGATCCCCGCGAGCAGGTGCCAGAAGCGGGGTCTTGGCCTGGCGGGGTCGAGTTCGATGGCCTTGCGGAGCAGGGGGAGGGCCTCGTGTGGGCGGTGGTCCTTGAGGAAGCGCTTCCCGGCGCTGTAGTAGAGCTTGCTGAGCCGGCGACGGGCGAGCTTGGCGGAGATTCGCTCCCGGCCACCGCCCTCCCGGTAGAAGTGATCGAGCAGGCGGGCCTTGGTCAGCAGCGTTTCAGGCTGGCACCCGTCGCGCGACAGGCTCGACGGGTGGCAGCGCCGGCGGCAAAGGGGCTCGTCGATCAGGCCAAAGCGGTTCCGCAGCGACAGCCGCAGCCACAGGTCGTAGTCCTCATTGTGGGTCAGACGCCCGTCGAAGCCGCCCGCGTCGCGCACCAGGTGCGCACGGGCAACGACGGCTGACGTGTGGATGAACGTGCTGGCGAACAACTCGGCCGTCACCTCGCCGCCGTGGGGTTTCTTGCGATGCCCCCGAAGGGCGGTGCCGACGGCGTCCGTCGAGACGAAGTCGGTGTAGACCAGGGCTTCGTCGGGGTGCGACCGCAGCCGTTCGACCGCCCGGGCCAGGAACGTCGGTTCCCACAGGTCGTCCGAGTCGAGGAACGCGACGAACTCGCTATGGGTCAGCCGCAGGGCGTGGTTACGGGCCTCGGCCACCCCCTGGTTGTGCTGCCAGACGTAACGGATGGGCTCCGGCCTGCGGGCGATCAACTCGCGGGTCTGATCGTTCGAGCCGTCGTCGACGACGATGATCTCGTAATCGCGGAAGGTTTGGGCGGCCACGCTGTCGAGCGCCTCGCCCAGCAGATGGGCCCGGTTGTACGTGGGGATAATGACTGACACCGCGGGAGCTTTGCCCAGACTCCGTGCCGCCAACGCGCCAGGGGCGGCAACGCCGACAGCCGGCAGGTTGGGTGCGACTCCGCCCTGGGCCGGGTGGGCCGGGTCCTGAACGGGCGCAGGCTCTTGTCTTGACGTCTTCATCGGGCTCCCGCCGCGCCAGGTCGGTAGGCCTTTAGGGCGTTGCCACGTCTTGTGGTGCCGGGCCCGCTGAGGCGAGGTCTCGCCTGGGCGGACTTCCAGTCTGCCAGATGCAGCCAAGTCGCCACGACGACTCACCTGCCGAGAGATGGCTGCACCACCATGAATTCCAGCCGCGATGCACCGAGTGTGATCTGTTCCACAGCTTACGGTGCCATCGTGTGCTTGCGAATCGACCCGGGCGTTCCCGCAGCCAACTTGTTACAGCATTATGACCCGACGTGCGGAGGGAGGGCAAGCGGTTTCCGCTCAGCCACGACCGCCGGCGCGGAGCTTTCGAAGGGACGGGCGTTTTTGCCCATCCCCGAGCCGGCCAGGCCGCGGGTGGCCGGAAACGCTCGCTCGCCCTGCGGCGATCGGAACTCCGGCCCGCTGAGGGCTTGACAGCCGGCAGGTGTTTTGATATCCCAACGACCCCTGTAGCAGGCAGTTACGGTCGATACACCGGGGCCATGGGGGTGAGCGGACCGTTCATGGCGGCAAATACCGAGTGGTGCGAACCAACCGGGGTACTCCGGCGTATGAGGGTAAACAACAGGGGCTGGCCATCCGCGCCAAACCCTTGTCTTCTAAAGGCTTATGATGAAAAATCACCGACCGGATCGCCGCGAGCGGGGCGTATCAGGCGGGTGGTGTTGTTTCAGATCGAGGTTTGGTTTCGTCAGGTGTACTACGACGACCAGGAAGGGCTGATCCAGAAATGATCAAAGTCAACAATCTGACGAAGTTCTACGGCCCGCACAAGGCGGTGGACGGCATCTCCTTCACGGTGAACGAGGGCGAGATCGTCGGCTTCCTGGGGCCGAACGGCGCGGGTAAGAGCACGACGCTGAGGATCCTCACCTGCTACCAGCCGGCATCGAGCGGGACGGCCACGGTGGCGGGCTTCGACGTGCTGAGCCAGTCGATCGAGGTTCGCCGGCTGATCGGCTACCTGCCCGAGAGCAACCCGTTGTATCCGGAGATGCGGGTCCGCGAGTACCTGAACTTCCGGGGCAAATTGCGGGGTATGGGGCGAGCCGACCGGGAGGCGGCCATCCGCCGGGTGGTCGACCGCTGCTGGCTGGGCGAGTTCATCGACCGGCCTATCGGGCAGTTGTCCAAGGGCATGAAGCAGCGTGTGGGTTTGGCGGATGCGCTGCTGCACGACCCGAAGGTGCTCGTGCTGGACGAACCGACGATCGGTCTGGACCCGAACCAGATCCGGGAGACCCGGCGTCTGGTCGCGGACCTGGCCAAGAGGCACACGATTATCCTGAGTTCGCACATCC
>JAPKGY010000725.1 GCA_026647385.1 Phycisphaerae bacterium
CGCCGAACAACGACCAGGTAAACGCATCCAGCAGAGAAGACTTTCCCGCCCCATTCTGACCGGAGATGCAGGCAAGATGACCCCCGGTCTCCGCCGCGGCCAAAGCCGTCTGTCCCGCCAACAGAAGCGCGATCCCGACGCGCAGGATTCCGCGAAGAGTCATTTCACACACTCCTTGTCAGGAACCGATCAAAAACCGACGGGCCGCCATGATACCCGCTTGCGGAAAACACCGAAAGCGACGGTAAACCAACGAGGGACAAAAGAAGAATGTCGGGTGTGCCTGGGAGAAGGGGACAGTCCCCGGACTTCTCCCACACCCTCTCAGACGCGAGTCAGCCGCCAAACCTTGGACATTCCGTCATCCGCCGTCCTCCCAACCAACCTCCCCAGTCTCCTGGCTTCCTATCTTTTCTTGACGTTTTGACGTTTCGGCGTTTCCTCAAAGCCGCTTCAGCCTTTCCTCCAGATCGTACTTCTGCAACGCCTCGATGAGCTCGTCGAGTTCGCCCTGCATGATCCGATCGAGGCTGTACAAGTCCAGATTGATCCGGTGGTCCGTGCAGCGGTTCTGCGTGAAATTATACGTCCGGATGCGCTGGCTGCGATCGCCCGAACCGATCATGTTGCGCCGGGTGGCGTCGCGCTGCGATCGTTGCGCCTGAATCGTCATGTCGTACACGCGGGACATCAGCACCCGCCGAGCCTTCGCCCGGTTCTTATGCTGGCTCTTCTCGTCGCGCATGGACACGGTAATGCCCGTCGGCAGGTGCTCGAGCCGGATCGCCGACGATACCTTATTGACGTTCTGCCCGCCCGGTCCGCCCGCCCGGCTGACGTGCTCGACCACATCCTTGTCCCAGTCGATCTTGATGTCCACCTCTTCCGGCTCCGGCAACACCGCCACGGTGGCTGCCGACGTGTGAATCCGCCCCTGCATCTCGGTCACCGGCACGCGCTGCACGCGGTGCCCGCCGCCCTCGTATCCCAAATACTGGAATACCCCGGCCCCCTTCACGTTCAAGATCACCTCCTTGAAGCCGCCCAGGTCCGACGGCGATGCGTCGAGCAACTCGACCGAGAATCCCTTCTGCTCACAGTAGCGCAGGTACATGTCGTGCAAGTTGCGGGCGAACAGCGCCGCCTCCTCGCCGCCGGTCCCTGCCCGGATCTCGAGAATCACCGACGTGATCGCCGCGTCCTCGCTCGTGACCAGCGCCTTCTGCATTTCCGCCATCAAGGCGTCCGCCCGCGATCGACCCGATGCAGCCTCCTCCCTGGCAAGGCTCCGCATCTCCTCATCCGAGCCCGCGTCAGCCACGATCGCCTCCGCCTCGGTAACGTCCGCCAGCGCCCTGCGATAGCTCTCATAGGGCTGCATGATCCGCCGAAGCTGCCCGTGCTCCTTGTTCAGCTCGACGATCCGCGTCGCGTTCGACGCGACCTCCGGACGGTTCATCTCCGCCGCAATCGCCTCGTAACGTGACCGCAGTTCCTCCAGCTTTCGGACCACCGCGTTGGCCGCCGCCTGCTCGACCATGGAATCACCACTCCGCTGTTCCATCCACCCGCGCGTGCAAAACAAAATCCACGCCGGATCGCCTCGCACCTCGGTGCGCTGCCGATCCGGCGTGGATGTCGTTATCACGCAGCGCCCAGCCCGCCACCCCGCCCGACGGCCCGAACCGCCCGGCCAAGGCCGCGACGCTAGGCCTTCTTCGACGCCTTCTTGAAGTACTCCCCACCGAACTTCTTCGTAAACCGCTCGACCCGGCCCGCCGTGTCCAGAAACTTCTGCTGCCCAGTAAAAAACGGATGGCACTTCGAGCAGACTTCCACTCTCATCTCCGGCTTCGTCGATCGCGTCTTGAACGACTGCCCGCAACCACACGTCACCGTGCATTCCACGTACTCAGGATGAATACCCTTCTTCATCGAAAACCAACCCTTCGCCTCAAGCCAATCTTCCCGCCCGGGGAAGCTCCCCCAAGCGACAGACCCGTTAGAATACGGCTTAAGACCCGCCCTTTCAACAAACCCACCCCCTCAACCAACCGTGGCTCCGGCCGCAACGGCACCCAACGCTCCCCGTCACGCCCCTCCCCCGCACCACAAAACCAGACCCCCGGTAGTCCGCAATCACCACCCGGCCTGCCATCGCAACGCTTTGCAGAATAAATACTTATGGACGTCCAAGGCGCTTGCATCGCGTCGGGGGTTCGGGCAACGGCCCTCGGCCTCGCAAGCCGACCGACCGGCCGGTATAATCCAGAAAGGATTCGGCCGCGCCCCGCGCGGATCGAGCCCGCCTGGCGGCGTAGCTCAGTTGGTTAGAGCATGGGATTCATAAACCCAAGGTCACTGGTTCGAGTCCAGTCGCCGCTATTTCGCCCGTCGAAACCTGATGAACCCGCCCGATCCAATCCGACCGCTTGGCCCCCCACCGGCCTCGCCGGCCGCTCGGCTGCCGGCCAACAGCGATTATCTCCGCACCATCATCAACATCGCTCCCGTCATCCTCTTCTCCCTCGATGAGAACGCCGTCTTCACCCTCTCCGAGGGTAAAGGTCTCAGAGCCAATGCTTGCCCCTTGTCCGTTGCCCCTTGCTCGGCAGGAATCACACAGCACGCAGTGCATTGAAACGAAGCAGGGGGCAATGGGCAATTGGCAAGAAAAGCA
>JAPKGY010000726.1 GCA_026647385.1 Phycisphaerae bacterium
AGGCTTGTCCCGGGTACCGTGACTAGCTTTTTGCATGTCAAATACAAGGCATTAACTCATAAAAACCATCAAATTCGAAGTGCGAAATCCTACTAAATCCGAAACAACACGGCTCCAGCCGGCAGTTCCGCCCCGTGCCCTCGTTCACCACCTTCGCCAGGATGGCCCGCATCGTGGCTGAGATATCCTCCCGCACCACGCGACCGAGGTCCTCTCTCTTCAGCCGATCCTCGACGATCTCGCCATGGCGCCCAAGGACGGCCGCCACCACCCGAGGCCGAATCCGGTGCCCGCCGTTGATCAACCCACAGAACGCGGTCGCCAGTTGAATCGGCGTCACCGCCAGTTCCTGGCCCATCGGCACCGACGTCGTCGTGAACGAATTCCACGTCTTGAGCGGCATCAGCAGCCCTTCCCCCTCGCCCGGCAGGTCGATCCCCGTCTGGGCCCCGAAGCCGAACTGCCGCAACGCCGCGTGCATCCGCATGTTCCCCAGCCGCTGCCCGAGGATGGCCATGCCGATGTTACTCGAATGGATCATGATCTGTTCGACGGAGAGCGTGCCGTACGGCTCGTGGTCGCTCAGCCGCCGCTTGCCCGTCACGTACAGGCCGTTGTGGCAGAAGATCGTTTCCGATGGCTGGGTCACGCCCTCGGTCAGAGCGGCCGCCATCACGAACGGCTTGAACGCACTCCCCGGCTCCATCGGATCGGTCAGCACGCGGTTCCGCCGGGCGTCCGGTTTGAACTTGCCGGCCTGCGACGGGTCGTACGTCGGCACGGACGTCATCCCCATCACTTCGCCGGTCTTGGGCGATATCACCACCCCGACGCCGCTCTCCGCCTGGAATTTCTCGACCGCCGCCGTGACTTCGCGCTCGAGCACCTCCTGGATGTTCGTGTCGATCGTCAAAACAACGTGCATTCCGTCCTGCGGCGCGACGAACCCGTCCGGCTCCTGGAAAATCGCCCGCCGCTGAACGTCGCGATACACCACCCGCTTGCCCGGCGTGGCCTGGAGGTACTTCTCGCACGCCAGCTCGACGCCCTCCAGACCATTGCCCTCAGCCCCGACAAACCCGAGAACGTGAGCCGCCAAGTTGCCCATCGGGTACGTGCGCACCGGCTCGTTGGACATGCCGATGCCCTTGATCTTCAGCGCCTTGATGCCGTCGGCCTCGCTCGGCTCAGCCGCGCGTTTCAGGATCACGTAGGAGGGAGAGGTGGGACTATCGAGCAGTTTCTGGAGGTCGGTCGCCTTCTCTCCAAGCACCATGGCCAGTTGGCGGGCTGCCCCTTCGTGATCCTCGATCAGCCGCGGGTCGGCGAAGATCGTCGGGCGATCGTGGCTGCCGGCCATCACCCGCAACCGCCGATCCAGGATCGCCCCCCGCCGACCGGGCAGCACCACCGTGCTGCACTGGCGACGCTGCGACCACTCCAGCAGTTCCGGCCGCAGCTTCCCCTGAATGTACGCCAGCCGGCCGATCAGCCCCACCATGGCTCCGGCGATCAGCACCATCAGCGCCCGGCCAACCCACATCCGTCGGGCAATCCAGGCACCCCCTCCGTTCGTCGCCTCCGACCCCCGACCACCGTCCCGGCCTGCATCCATCGGCCTCATGCCATGCCCATCCTGCCAGTATTTCCGCCGCCCCAGGTCAAAACGGCTTCTGCCACCTCACTACGAAGCGCACGAAGGAAATCAACGAAACAGCTCTTTTCTTCATCCTTCTTCGTGCCCTTCGTACTACTGTGGCTCAGAATCTTCTCCGGGCACGAAGATCCAAGTCGGTCCCGCTCACAAACGGTTGTGCCACAAGGATCCGCATCCCCGCGTCTCCGCGTCTCCGCGTCATCAGGTTGGCGGGCCAAGCCCGCGCCGTGTCCTCCGTGGTTCAATCCTCTCTCCCACGATTTCTCATCCACCCACCGACCTGGGAACCGACGGACCGTACGAAGCCGGCCGCATGCCCGGCCACGAAAACGGGGACGCAGCCGGTTCTCGTCCCCCCCGCATCGTCTCAGTCCCTGCCGACCCGGCCCGTGCGATCCGTAGTATCCTTCTTGGCCGGCGCCGCGGGCTTCTTCGCGGCAGGGCGGCCCGTCTTCGCCTTGTCTTTCTCCGTCGCCGTCAGGCTGGTCGACAACCCGAACCGCTCGGCCCGATCCCGGATCATCTCCGGCGAGCGCAGCCGGGCCAGTTCCATTTCCTGCGTCCATAACTGCCGTCGCAACTCCGTCTGGCGAAACTGCAACTCCTGAATCCGTTGCGAGATGGCCGCCTCGTCGACCCGGATCACCACGACTCCGAGCCCGACCACCGTCAACGCCAGCAACAGTCCCACCATCCGGGGAATCGTCATGCCGACACCCGCCGCGCCGGGCCGCCCTGTACGAGCGGCTTGCCGTCCGGCACCTTGATCTTCGTCCCGACCTTCAGCCGCTTCGGATCCAACTGGGGATTCAGCTTGATCAACTCCGGCCAGGCGTTGGGCGATCCCAGCTCGCGCGCCGAGATCGATCGGAGCGTGTCGCCCGCCTTGACCGCGTAATACCGATGTCCGCTCGCACGCTGCGGCTTCTCCGGCTTTTCCGCCATCGCCGGCGCCGGCTTCTCGGGCTTGTCTGACTTCTCAACCGCCGCCGCGGTCGCCGGGATCGGAGCTACCGGCC
>JAPKGY010000727.1 GCA_026647385.1 Phycisphaerae bacterium
ACCACTCGCACACCGCGCTCGTCTCCCAGGCCGAGAGCCTGACCCGGTTGCGTGCCCTGCAGACCGCACACGCATTGGCGCTGCACACCGGAGCGCTGTTCCGCAAGCTCGACTATCTTTCCCTGCACCTGGGCGAGCATTGGCTGAAGGAAGGTCCGCAGGGCGCGCGCGACGCCCTCGTGCGTGCGCACCTTGCGCTTCCCGAAGACGCCCTGGTCGGCATCGACGTCGCCGATGCCGAGGGGCGGCTCCTCTACTCCACCGTCGGCGAGCGCCTGCCGCTCGAACTCGAGCGCTACGGCATCGCGGACTTCGGGCATTTTCGCGTCCATCTGGAAGGGGACAAGGGCCTCTTCATCGGCCAGCCCTACCGCGGACGCATGACCGGCGCCTGGATCGTGCCGTTTTCCCGTGCGCTCGTGGAGGAGGGGCGACTGCGCGGCGTGATCGTCCTGTCGGTGTCGGTCGCCCATCTCACCCGGGCACTGAGGGAACTCTATCCGGGGACCTCGGACGTGGCGGCGCTCGTGCTCGACGATGGTCACTTCCTCGCCCACTCCAACCGGACCGCGGGAGCCATCGGGCGCTCGGTGCCGTCCGACCGCCCCTATCTGCTCGATCGCGTGGCGCTGCAGGGCAACTTCGATGCGACCGCGCCACTGGACGGCGTCGAGCGTTATTACGCCTGGCACCGCGTTGCGGGCTTTCCCGTCGTCGCCGCGCTCGGGCTGAGCAAGGCGGACGCGCTCGCCCCGGTGCGCGGCACGATCCGCGACAACCGCCTCCGCAGCGGCCTGGGCTCGCTGCTGCTCTTGGCAGCGGCCTTGCTGATCAGCCTGCTCTGGCGCCGCCACGCCCGCCAGGGCGAAGAGCTCGGCCGCGCCCGCAGGCGGCTGGAGAAGCTGGTCGGTCACTTTCCGGGCATGGCCTACCAGTTCCTGCTGCGTGCGGACGGCAGCACCTCCATGCCCTACTGCAGCCCGGGCGTGCGCGAACTCTACGGGGTGGGGCTGGGTAGTTGGGGAGGACACGGGCTGACAAGTCAGCCCATGCCAACTACTGGGGTGGCCCGTCCCACGGAAGCGGTCGGCCACCCAGGCGTACGTCGGGCACGCAGCGCAAATAGATGCGGTGTGGCTGAAACTTTCCGCGGGAAAAGGGGTAGACTTTAACGAGGGCGGGGGCGGTTCCGAGGCGGGAGCGCGGATGCTCAGAGTTCGACACGCGGCCATTGCGATGATTGCCGGCCTGGCGTTCTGGCCCGCCAGCGCGCTTGGAGTCCACCTGCGCGGGACGGTGACCCACGTCGGTTATCCCGGCAGCGGATCGGCCCAATCGCTGCGCGGTTCCCATTACTACCGGGTGGGCTTGTGGGTTCCGGTTCAGCTCGAGTTGACCAACGACGACGCGGATCGTTTCGAGGGCCGGGTCGAGGTCCGTCAGCCTGACCGCGACCGCGACGAGGTGGTCGCTCGCCGGGACGTGGTCTTGCAGGGTAATTCGACGCGCCGGTTTTTCCTGTATGTGCCGGGGGGGCGGTTCGAGCAGGCTGACCAATTCTGCGTCTGGGTCTTCGACGCGAAGGGGCAATTCGCGGACCTTCACGACGACGCGGGCAAGCCGGTTCGCGAGTTGCGCCCGCCGCCGACGATTCTGCCGGCTCCGGAAGGCAGCCGGCTGATCCTCGACATCTCCGCCCGGCCTGTGAATCAACTGTCCGTGGTCGCGCTGGACGAAAACCTGATTCAGCCCCTGGTGGTCATGCGAGCTTCGCCGCGGGAACTGCCGGACGAACTCGCCGGCCTGGAGATGGCTGAGGCGATTGTCTGGGACGGGGCGGACCCGAAGGAGATCGACCTGCCGCAGCGAACCGCGCTGATCCAATGGGTTCGGATGGGCGGGAGACTGGTTCTGGGCGTCGGCCGCAACTGGGACCGGCTCATGGACGGGAAGTTCGCGGAGATACTGCCGGCCAAGTTGACCGGAACCGCCACCATGCCGGAGATGCCGGAGTGGCTGTCGGCCATGCTGGGCGTGGACGCGTTCGACTCGACGAGCGGACGATTGGATCCGCCGCTGATCTATTGCCCGGTGACGCTGAAGGATCTGGCGGGCGATGCGAAAGCCGTCATTCCCACCGAGCCTGATGTCAATCAGGCGGATACCCGGGGTGCGGCCCGGCACCTGATGGTGACGCGGCGAACGGTCGGCCGGGGAGAGGTGATCCTGGTGGCCGCGGAGTTGCAGGACCTGCTCAGGCACGGGCGGCGGAATCCGGCCATGCTGCGCGACCTGCTGAGCGTGCGGGTCGATCCGGCCGCCAGGAACCGCGACGTGCAGCGAACGATGATGTCCGGGGACACGTACCTGTTCACGTTCGTGGATCGGCGAACCGGGTTCACCCTCGTGGTTGCGCTCTACCTGCTGGTTGCCTTCGTTTTCGTCGTGGTCTACATCGGATTGGCGACGGCGGGTACCTGGTTATGGCTCAAGAGCAGGGGTAACGTGCAACATGCGTGGAACCTGTTCGCCGTAGCAGCGCTCGTGGGTAGTTTTCTCAGCGTGGCGGCCGTCCAGTCGATACGCGGATTGATTTACAAGGTGCAGGAGGTATCGGTGGTGGACGCCCGCGCGGGCTCCGACGCCGCGGTCGCGACGAGCTATCTCGGTGTGAAG
>JAPKGY010000728.1 GCA_026647385.1 Phycisphaerae bacterium
GGATCACGATCTCGAAGGCGGCCGAGCAGGCGGTCAGGATATCGGCGGCGCCGTCCTCGTTCGGATCGCCGACGGCGAGGGCGGCGGGTTCGTCGCACACGGGCAAATCGAGATCGACGGCCGACGGAGCCGGCCCCACGGCTTCGAGCAACAGCAAGTGGCCGTCCTGCTCGAGGGCCAGGTCGAGCACGCCGAAGATCGCCAGATCGAGCAGCGAGGCTTTGAACCGCTGGTCGCCGAGCAGGTTGTCGGGGGCATCCTCACCGTTCATGATGTCGTACGCCTGGAACACGTGGTTCAGGCCGAGGAGGTGGCCGATTTCGTGGCTCGCGACGTTGCCCATGGCTGTGCCCAGCCCGCGAGCGTCCGGCTGAACGGTGAAGAGGTCCTCGGTAAACCGCCCGGTGAAGATGACGGCGTCGTCGGAAGGATCGGCGTTGTAGAAGTCTATACCATTTAACGCCTCTCCAAGGCTCCGCGGGGCATATCCGCCGAAGTATACGGTCGAGACGGGCACCTCCGCCGGTGGCGGCCCTTGCTCCGAGCTCAGCACGGTGACGGCGTAGCGAGCGTAGTTCTGCCGGACGGTGCGAAGAATCCACTCCCGGACGGTGGCGCCCTGGCCGGCATAGACCGGATCGATATCCGCCGGGTCAAACGGGCCGAAGGTCATCGGGCCTGCGTCGGGCACGTCCACCGTTCCGCCGTCGAAGTTGAGCCAGACAATCTGGCGTTGCGGCACCGGAGCGGTCCCGCCTTTCCGCAGCGCGATCCGCAACTCGTACGCCCCGCCGACTATTCCGGCGGACGGCGCCCGGCTTACCACCAGGTAGTAGGCCTGTGAATCATGCCGGATGACCTGATCGAAGCTCGGATCGATGACCTCGGCATCGGTAGTCTCACTGCCCTTGAGCAGGAACAACCGCCCGTCCGCGTCGAAGACAGCCGCGGTCGTCTTGAGGTCGGAGTCGGGGGTGAGGACGGAAACGATGAGCCGGTCGCCGGCAGCCAAAGGCCCCAGGTTGAAGTAATCCATGTCCTCCCCGAACCGGAGCGACGGAATCTCGCCGGTCAGCCGGGCTCGGCCATCGTCGCCCAGCACCACCGTGTGCGCGTTCGCCAGAGCGTCGTTCGGCTCAGCCTCGGCGATCGCCGGTACATCGACCCAGGAATCGGGCTCGGGCTTGGGCTGGGGAGTCGGCTCGGGCAGGCAGCTCACGCCGGTTTGCGCCGCACACAGCAGCAGCATCGCCAGGGACAGGTGTCGGGAGGCAGCCATGCGGTCTCCTCGTGATCCAAACGAGTTCGCGGCGGTCCGCCGCACTCGTTTTTGACGGGCTGACGACAGCCGGGCCGTCAGTGTATGATAACTCGCAACGCGCGGCGATCAACCACAATTGTTGATTGGCAGCACCAGGGACGTATGGGTTAGCAGGACCAGGGACGATGACGATGCGGGTATCCGGTCCAACTTCCTTCCTGAAACGCCTCCGAGACGTCATCGCTCTTCTGCTCATCGTCCCGCAGGCTGCATGGGGTGCTCCCGTCTCGGATGATAATAGAGGCAATCCGGTACGGATGGCCTTGGAATCGGCGGCTGCTCAGATCGAGGCGGGCGAGGGGCGGGCGGCGCTCGAGACCCTTCAGCCGGTGGAACGATTCGAGCCGGACAACCCCTGGCTGGCGTTTTACCGGGGCCTGGCCCGGCTTCAGCTCGGCGACGCGTATGCCGCGCTGGAGCAGTTCGACCGGACGTTGGATCGGCTGGCTGAACTGGGCGATCCGGAGCCCGACCTGGCGGAAGCTGCCCGCGGTTACCGGCTCCTCGCCCGTCGGCAGGTGTTATCCGCGTCTTATCGCGCGGGATTCGCGTACGACACAAATGTGTCCTATCTCGGCAGCAACGTCGCGATCGGTCCGGCGCTCATCAGCGGCCAGTCCGACAAAGCGTTCGTTTCGCGTTTCGAACTGAGCTACGCGCCAATCGCAACCGCACGCGACACGCTGGCGGTCGGCGCGAGACTCGACCACACCTGGTACCGCAAGCTCGACGAGTACGATTACCAGGACTACGGAGCGAGCGTGCGGTATGCCCGCCGGCTCGACGAACACTGGGAGCTGAGCCTGAGATACGACTACGATCTGGTTTTCCTGAGCAACGAGCCTTTCCTGTCCAATCACGCGATCACGCCGGCCGTCGAATACCGCTGGCGAACGCCCGCGCCCATCGCACCGGATACGACGAGCGTGTACTACCAGTTCACCGGGCAGGACTATAAGTACGACACGAGTCGGCCTTTCCGGCGCGACGGCTGGGCGAATGCGGTCGGAGTGATGCAGACGTTCGCGCTGCGGCTTCTGCCCGGTGCCGCCCGGAACATCGAGGCCAATTGCGGGTATCGCTACGAGACGTTCATCACCCGCGGAACCGAATTCGATCTGAACGCCCGGTATCTGCACGCGGGGGTGCTTGTGCCGCTGGTCAATCCCCGGTCGCCGCGGCATTACCTGATCCTGTCGGACAAGGAACTGTTGCTGCGGTTCAGCGGAGCCTGGGAACTCGACAGTTACCGTAACGCGAGTCTCTTCGATCGTTACAGACGAAATCGCCGCGACCTGCTGCGCAACTACAACATCAGCGTTTCGCAGCAGATCCTGCGCCATCCTCGCTATG
>JAPKGY010000729.1 GCA_026647385.1 Phycisphaerae bacterium
GCAGAATCTGCCGGACGAAATCCGATTCTTGAATGCCGAGCGGCAGGATTTGCTGATTCGGCGTGCGCGGATTGAGCGTTCTCCCCGATCCCCCAGCCCCTGTTCTGTTCCCGTCCGGGTCCTGTGCGGGCCTTCGGCCAGGGCTCCCGCATTCGTCACCTGTATGAGGGGCGGCTGTGCACGGTCGCCGCGGTCCCCATGGAAACCTGGTACGGGACCGAGCCGAGCGGCCGGGTTTGTGGATGGCTCTGCCGAAGCCGGAATCGCAATCCCACCCGTGGCGTGCGAGAACGCGGGGACACTCTCACCCGAACTCATCGCCCCGGAACGTGCTGCCCAGGTAGATCCGGCGGACGTTCGCGTCGTTGATCAGGGCGCGCGGTGGGCCCTCGGCGATGACTTGGCCTTCGTGGATGATGTAGCTGCGATCAGTGACCGACAGCGTCTCTCGGACGTTGTGATCCGTCAGCAGAATCGCGATCCCGTGCTCCTCGCGGAGGCGGACGATCTCCTTTTGAAGGCCCTCGACCGCGATCGGGTCGACGCCGCTGAACGGCTCGTCCAGCAGAATCAGTTGCGGCTCGCAGACCAGGGCCCGAGCGATCTCCAAACGCCGCCGCTCCCCGCCGGACAGATCCTGGGCCTGCTGGTGGGCGAGATGGGCCAGTCCGAAATGCTCCAGGAGTTGGGTCGCCCGCTGTTTGCGCTCCCGCCGTCGCAGCGGCATCGATTCGAGGATCGCCAGCAGATTGTCCCGTACCGACAGCCGCCGGAAAACGCTCGGCTCCTGCGACAGGTAGCCGATCCCGCGCTGAGCCCGCTTGTACATGGGCAGGCCGGCCACGTCCTCGCCGTTGAACACCACCTTGCCCGCGTTTGGCTCGATCATCCCGATCGTGATGCGGAAACTCGTGGTTTTCCCGGCGCCGTTTCGCCCAAGCAGGCCCACAATCTCGCCCTGCTGAACCGTATAGCTGACCCGGTCCACAACGGTCCGGTTGCCGTAACGCTTGACCAGATCGATCGTTTCAAGCAACTTTCTACTGCTGACCATGGCATTCCTCTGCCGGACGGCCTCCTGGCCCAGCCGCCCAAGGTGGACAGACGGTGGAAAACCCACACCACCAAGACGATTTTCCGACGCCCGGCCACCGGGCCATAGGGGACCAACCCCATGAACCAGGGTTCTCGGTGACGCCACTATCCGCCGCAAGTCTTCATTCTGTAGTTGTTTATGGCCACCCGAAGCTAGACGGAAGCCTGGCCTTGGGGAGCCCCGTTTTCTACGCTCAAAAGTCGAGAAACATTTCACGCTGTAGGTGAAATGTGGATAATTACCCTTCGGCGGTCAACGGATCCAGCGCATCCGGCCTACGTTTGGGATCGCGCCGATCGTCCCGGTCAAGGCCGTTCGATAGCCCGCAGGCCAGTAGACGAAGAACGCCCGGCCTATGAGCTGGTCCCGGGGGACGGTGCCGAGTTGGAATTCATCCCCAAGCTGGGCGAGGTGCGGCCCGATCTCCCACCAGCGGCGGGAATCCTTGCTGGCCGGGCTGTTGTCGCCGAGCATGAAATACTCGCCGTAATAGTGCGCGCCGTTCACGTCCCGATCCGCCCGGAGCATGATCGGGCAGCCGGCGGTACCCCACCCCGGCCAGTTCAGGTACGCGTTCTCCGGTCCGCGATAGGGCTTCTCATTCTGTTCGCAGCTTCGGTAGAACACATCCCGCTCGAGCGAGAGATGGCGCAGGCGGCACTGGAGATTCCGAGCGGCGATCTCCACGTGCGTTGCCTGCAGCACCTGGTCGGGAGCCAGCGAGGCCTTCAGCGCGTGCCGCAGGTCGGGTGAGTACTGCTGATCCGTGGTGGCGAGCGTTTCCTGTCCGTCGATCGTCAGCGAAACGCGGTAATCGACGTTCACGAACTCGACGCTGACCGCGCGCTCGTCGACGAAGGGCCCAGGTACCTGACCTTGTGCGATCGTTCGGCGGCCTCCCGGCAGGTCGGCGCGCAGGTGATCGAGGATGACTTGTCCGTCGCGGTGGATCTCGGCCTGAAAGGTGTCCCGATCCCGGTTCATTCGCATGCTGATGCTGCCGTTTCCGGCATCGGGGAACCAGACGAACCGCAGGCGCAGATCGCCGACCGGGCTGACGCCCTCGTCGCCGCGCCCGACCGAGCCGCTGAAGTTGTACGCGACGAAATCGCGTATTTCCTTGCCTTCAAAGCGTATCGCCAGGGGGGTGTCAGCCTCGGAGGAGAACGTGATCTCCGGCTTGGCGGTATCCCATGCCCGGGCGGCGGCTTCCCCGATCGGGTTCCACCGAACCGCGGACCGCATCGAGGCTGTTTCGGGTACGCAGTAATCGTGGTCGTACACATTGACCCAAAGGCTTTCCTGGGCTTGCGCCGTCTTGCGCTGGATGGTCAAATGCGGGAGCAGCCGGGCGTTGATGGCCTCATACTGGGCCATCAGATCCGCTCGGTCGTAGGGATTGGCCAAACCCGTCGAATCCGGACGCATGTGCGGGTTGCGATGCCGGGCCACCAGTTGGCGGAGAGCGTCCATCTGCTCGTAAAGGCCGGGTTCTTTCTGCTTGAGCACCTCGAGCGGGGCGGCGTAGATATCGCCGTCGATGATTTCGAGCACTTCGCCCGGCAGGCCGAC
>JAPKGY010000073.1 GCA_026647385.1 Phycisphaerae bacterium
ATCGCTTCAATGGGGCCTCGGCTCTTCAGCCGCGGAAACGGTCGCTGAGCGGCGCGCCGCGTTGGCGATGTCGATGCTTCAATGGGGCCGCGGTCGGGTCCTTGACCTCGGTGGTCGGATAGGCCGGCAGCACCGCGACCCGATCGGCGGTCACCAGCATCGAGCCGTGCTCGCCCTTCTTGATCACCACGAACTTCGGCCCCCATTGCAGGATTCGCCGCCCGGCCCGCACGAGGTTCGTCTCCCCGGTAAACAGCAAGGCCTCCGCGTCGTTCAGGATCGCTCCGTGGACCCTGCTCAACGTTCGCAGCAGGGCTTCGCGCTGCGTCTTGATCCACAGGTCGCGCGTATCGGCGACGATGAGTCGGGGCGATCGCACCTGCCGAATCATGTCCTCCTGCAGTTGCGGATGGGTGGCCGCCAGGAACAGGAACCGGCTGTCCGCGAACGAAGCGGGTACCTTCGGCCCGGCCTCCGCGAGCACGTTCAGTTCGACGTTCGTGGTGCGCGCGTCGCTGGTAACCGTATCGTACTCGCCGGCCCATTTGAAGGTCTTGCTTCCCTTGCGCACCTCGAGACCGGCCAGGTCGAACCCGAACCGTTCGAGGTACGCCCGGAAATCGGCCGGGAAGTCCTCCCCGACCACGCCGACGAATCGCACCTGGGCGAACAGTCTGGCCGCCAGCGAGAAGTAAACCGCCGACCCGCCGTAAGCGTTTTTGGCGTGGCCGGCCGGCGTCTTCAGATCATCCAGCCCGATACTCCCGGTCACCAACAACGACATATCAACCCTCGTGAATGCCCAAGGTCGTCATCACTCGGATCGGTCGATCCCGCCTCAACGAGCCGGGGGCTTTGGCGCTCGTCAGAGTTCCGGAGGTCCCGTGAACGAAAGCGGTCAGTGCGAGTCATCAGACTCCAGTCCTCGGATGGGTCGCCACGGCAACTCCCCGCGGCGAGCCAACTTGTCAGTCCAGGTCTCAAACCTTCCCGCGAATCATCCCGCCCCAGGATTCTGACTTTCGCCACGGTCGCCACGCCTGCTCGCCGTGGCGAGGCGACCAGGACGAATTCCGCCACGTCGGATCTTCGACTCCGATTTTGACGTTTTGACGTTTCCCTTTCGGCGTTTCCCTATTTCGACGTTTTCCTGCGCTCTTTCGTCGCCCGCTCGATGGCGTCCTGTGCCGCCTGGACCACCCTGGTTTTCACCTCGCCGATGGGCCCGGCCACCCTGACGCCCGCCGCCCGCCGATGCCCGCCGCCGCCGAGCGACTGGGCGAGCGCCGCCATGTCCACATCCAACCCGCACACGTCGGGGGCCTTGCTCCGCAGGTTCACTCGGATCTTCCCGCTGTCCATCTCGCTGAGCAGGACGGAGACGATCACGGACTCCGCACTCATCGGTTCGTTGACGAGTTCCTCCGTATCGGCCTGGGTCGCGCCGGTTTCGGCGAAATCCGCGAGCGTCAGGCACATGGTTGCGATCCGTCCGTCCGGCGACAGTTCGAGCGAGTTGAGCAGGCGGGCCTTGAGCCGCAGGCGGGCCTGGGACCAGGTCTCGTACAGACGGGCATAGAGGATTTCAGGCCGACATCCGCGTTCCACCAGGGCTGCCGCGGCCCGGAACGTGGCTGCGTCGGTGTTGGAGAACCGGAACCAGCCGGTGTCGGTGATCAGGCCGCTGAAAAGGGCCTGGCCCGCCGTCTCATCGAGCTGCCATCCCATCAGCTCGCACCACTGCCAAACCAGCGAACAGGCCGAGGCGGCCTTCGCATCGATCAGCGAGATGAGTTCCGCGTCGCGTCCGAACAGATCGTTGGGGGTCGCGTGATGGTCCAGCACGATCCGCGGCCGACGGCTCCCTCTCAGGTAGGCGACCGCCGGCTCGATCTGTGCCCAACTGCTCGTATCGACCACCAGGATGCCGTCGAATTGCCCGTCGAGCTGCGCCCCCCCCGCCGCCGGCCATCGGTCGAGCCCGCACAGCTTGTCGAGGAAGGCGTAACGGGGAGGCACCTCGCCGAACACATAGACGGATGCCTGACGACCGGCCGTCTCGATGACCCTTTTCATCGCCCCGGCCGCCCCCAATGCATCGCCGTCCGGCCTTTCGTGCGTCAGGATCATCGTCCGCTGCCAGCCCGCCAGCCGTTCCCCCGCCCGTGTGAGCATCGCTTGGTCCATGCCGCGTGACGTTAAGCCCCATCGCCCCCCTTGGCAAGAGCCACCCGGTTATCTTGCCTCCCTTCGTGGCTCGGACTTTGGCTTTCACCTCCCGACCGCTCCCCCGGTTTTGACTTTCCCCACGGCGATTTTTGACCTTTTGACTTTTTGACCTTTTGACTTTCGCCACGGCGAATCTTCGATTTTGACGTTTTGACTTTTCCGTATGGCAAATCCCCACCATTTCGGTATCATGACCGCTCAAGGTGCGACCAGGACGGGCGGGCGCGCGGCTTGGCCCGGGCGACGTCGGATCCCGACGCGCTGGCGAACGGCGGGGGCTGGCCTCTCAGCGCCTCGTTCGCCCCATGTCCGCACCCCGATCGACAACTCAGCGAAAAGGAGACCACGATGTCCAACGGCAGTCTGCCCCGTTATCTCAGTTCGGCCAAGCCGAACCCGGCCGGCAATCGCGCCCCCTGGTACGCGACGATCGCACCGGCCTACTTCGGCATCTTCATGTGGATCGCGTTCTATAACGACATCGGCTTCAAGGCCCTTCCGACCGGCGGGCTCGACGCCGCGCTCGGCGGGCTCGTCGTCGGAGCCGTTCTCTGCTATTTCCTCTTCTACTACGTGTTCGGCATGCTGGGCATGCAGACCGGCCTGCCCCTGTACGTCGTCGGCAGTTCGACGTTCGGAACCAAGGGCGGTTATCTGTTCCCCGGCATCTTCATGGGTCTGCTCCAGATCGGCTGGTACTCCGTCGCCACGTTCTTCGCGACCAAGCTGGTGCTCGCCGGCCTCGGCGCCGCCCCGGCGCATTTGATGACTGTCTTTGATCCCGAGGATGCCAAGCGAGGCTTCAGCATCCTGTTTGTCATCGTAGCCATCGCGTGGGGCTACATCTTCGCCCTCTTCGGCGCTTTCGGACTCAGGTATGTAGCTGCCATCTCTTCCTATCTGCCCTGGGTAGCCGTCGCCATGCTCGGCATCGCCGGCATCTGCGCTTTGCCCTACGTGGGCAGCTTCAAGTTTACCGCTCCGGCCGACGGCCCCGGAGCGTTGGCCGGTGCCTGCATCGTCATCAACATGGTGATCGGTTTCTTTGCCACAGCCGGTGCGGCGGGCGTGGATTTCGGCACGGCCGCCCGAAATCCCGAGGACGTCAAAGCCGGCGGCCTGACCGGTGTTATGCTCTCCATTCTCCTCGCCGGCGGCTTGGGGCTGGTTATCGTCGCGGGGGCTCTCGGGATGCAGCCCGGCACGACTCCCAAGGTGGACGCCGCCCTCGCGGTCGTTAGCCCGGGCCTGGCCAAGATCATGCTGGTCCTCTTCGCCATCGGTTCAATGGCCCCCGCGTGCTTCTGCTCGTCCATCATCGGCAACAGCCTTTCGACCATGATCCCCTCGTTGCCGCGCGTCCCGCTGACGCTCGGCGGCGCGACGATCGGTATCATCCTGGCGGCTACGGGCATCGCCGGGAATCTCGGCGCCTTCTTCGGCTTGATCGGCGCGTCCTTCGGCCCGATCTGCGGCGCCATGGTCGCCGATTACCTTCTCTCGGGGCGAAAATGGTCCGGCCCGCGGGCGGGCGTCTCCATCGCGGGCTATGCAGCCTGGGTCGTCGGCTTCCTCGTCGGCATCTGCAACAACCCGATGGTTACAAATAGATTGGACAGGGAATTCTTGCCCGGTTGGCATCCCACCGCCGTCTATTCCTTCGTCGTCGCTTTCGTACTCTATGCCGTGCTCGCCAAAGCCGGCTTGCAGGGCAAGCCCGTCGAATGGCCGCAGGCGAAATGACGCCCTTGCAGCGGGGTGGTCGGAACGCTTGAATGACTCTCCCCGATCGCGCGCCGTCAGCAGACCGTGGGCGGTTTACGGTCGCATCGCCACAAACATCGCCGTCCGCCCAGCCTCGGCGCCGTCGCGGCGGTGGCTCCAGAAGCGGCGATCGCAGATCGAGCACAACTCCGCCACCTCGATGTGGTCACGGGGCAACCCGGCGCGGACGAGTTGGTTTCGATTGGCCAACCAGAGGTCGAACGTCAGTCTGCCCTTGCGGGCAGCGACCACCTCATCGGCGTCGGGCAAACGCGTGGCGGCGATCCGCTGAACCTCCCGGCCGACCTCGTAGCAGCACGGCCCAGCCGCGGGCGAGATCCCCGCGATCAATTGCGCCGGATCGCTTCCGAACATCTTTTGCATCTGTTTGATGAGGTTGTCGGCCGCCCCCGCCACCGTTCCCTGCCACCCGGCGTGGACCGTTCCGATGGCCGGCGTGGCCGGATCGTAAACGCAGATCAGCGGACAGTCGGCCGACAACATCACGATCGGCACGTCCGGCGTATCGCAGATCAGCCCGTCAACGTAGGGCAACGCCGACCCGCGTCCGTCGCCGCCCCGGCCCCAGTCGCTCGGCTCGATCCGGATGATCTCCGCCGCCTGCACCTGGGCCGGCGCGGTCATCCGCTCCGCCGGTACGCCGAGGATCGTGCACACGCGTCGCCGCGCCGCCATCGCCCGCTCGCAGCCCGCCCCCCGGTGCGGAGCGTAGTTCCACGGCTTCGAGGCGATCGCGTGGACGAACCCCGCCTCCCGGCTCAGTCGCTCGAATCTCAGCAGCGTAACGTCGCCGTGTTCTTCAAACCGCATCGCCTCGGATTCCCTCGGCCCGAACGGACGCACCGCAGCGGTGGCATGGGCTAACTTGTTAGCCCGTGCCACCCAATCCTCTGCGACGAGTGGGTGCCCATTCGCGCCTACGGATTCACCTTGAGCAGGATCTTGATGTAACGCGGGTCAGCCGCCATCGCGAACGCCTCGACTCCGCGATCGAGCGGGATCTGCCGCGAGATCAACGACTCCACGTCGACCTGGCCGCACGCCAGGGCGTTGATCGCATCCAGGAACGGCCCGCACCGGCTGCCCACCACGTCGAACTCATGAATCACCACCGGGGCGAGGTCCACCGCGGCGCCGCCGGCGTACGTACTCTTCAGAACGATTCGCCCCCGCGGCCTGAGCAGCCGCATCGCCAGGGCAAGCCCGTCCGGCGAACCGCTGCACTCGACCACCACGTCCTTGTCCGCCCGCGGCCTGACCTCCGACAGCGGCGTCGTTCGGATCCCGCGCCGCTCGCAGAAATTCAGCGTCATCTCGTTCCGACCGATCACCTCGAGGTCGCAGCCCGTCGTCTGCAGCACCTGGGCCACCAGCAGTCCCAGCCGCCCGGACCCGACCACCGATACACGCATGCGCTTCTCGATTGGACTCTGCCGGATCACCTGGAAGGCGGCCGCCAGCGGCTCGACGAAGACCGCCTGCTCGTCCCGCAGCGCGTCCGGCACCCCGTGCAGGTTCCGCTCCGGCACCGCGATCCGTTCCGCGAACGCACCGTCCCGGCCATCGATTCCGATCACCGTCCGTCGCCGGCAGTGATTCGACAGTCCGCGATGGCACATCTCGCATCGCCCGCAGACGCAGTTGATCTCGGATACGACCCGCCGCCCCTGCCATCTGCGCGGACCCCGCAACACCGTACCCACGAACTCGTGCCCCAACACGCCGCGAAAGCCCATGTACCCCTTGGCGATCTCGAGATCGGTCGCGCAGATGCCCGCCAGCCTGACGCTGACAAGCACTTCACCCTCGCCCACCTCGGGATCAGGGCGATGCGTTTCGAGCTTGAGCGTTTCGTCAAAACAAAGCGCTTTCACAACCAGCAACACCCCATTCCGAGCCGGGCTCTGTGAGATTCCGAGCCGGGCTCTGTGAGCCCGGTTCCCATCGATCTCGGTGAGCCCGGTTCCCACCGATCTGTGTGCCCCCGGTTCCCACCGATCTCGGTGAGCCCAGTCCTCCTCAGGCTCCCTGAGCCCGGTCACTCCCCCGCCATGAACATCCCCACCCGGCGTGTCCTCCTTTGCAGTATCGACCATCGCCCCGCACCCGTCAATCGCCGCACTGGAAGGGCCGCCACCGGCCCGCTATAGTCTTCGCCATGAATCTCGCAGAGAACCGCATCGTCAAGGCACTGGCGAAACTGTCCGACGAAAAACGCAAGGGCTTGCTCCCGTACGTGACCGCCGGTCTACCCGATCTGGCGACCACCGAGCGTATCCTGGCAGCGTTGGGCGACCTGGGCGTGACCGCCGTTGAACTCGGCTTTCCGTACTCCGACTCGATCGCCGACGGTCCGACGATTCAATCCTCGTTCACCCGCGTCCTCGACCGTGGCATCCACGTGCGCGATATCCTCGCCATGGTCGAGCGATTCCGTCGCAGGCACGAGTTGCCGATCCTGGCGATGCTCTCCTACTCGATCGTCTACCGCGTCGGCCTGGACCGCTTCATCGCCGACGCAAAGGCCGCCGGCATCGACGGCTTCATCCTGCCGGACGTCTCGTTCGAGGAGGCGCCGGACATCGCCGCCCGGGTCAACGACGCCGGCCTGTGCCTGCCGATGCTCGTTTCGCCGGCCTCCCCGCCCGAGCGTCGCCGTCAGATCGCCGCTCTTTCGACCGGGTTCGTCTATTACATGTCCGTCACCGGCATCACCGGTGAACGGAACGCCCTGCCGCCCGATCTGCCCGCCAACGTCCGCGAACTTCGTTCCATCGCCCGCCGGCCCGTCGTCGTCGGATTCGGCATCAGTACCGCCGACCACGTCCGCCTGGTCTGCTCCGTGGCCGACGGCGCCATCATCGGCAGCGCCCTCGTCCGCCGAATCATGGAAGCCCAGGATGGCGGCGCGACCGCCGACGGAATCGTCCAAACCGCCGCCGACGCCGTGCGGGAGTGGATGAAGGGCCTGAACTGAGAGTTGAGAACAGAGAAAGGCCCCACGCGATCTCAAACGCACTGGATTCCGCGGAACCTTTCTCCACTTCCATTTCTCAGAGGGTGTGTGAAGCCCGGGGACTGTCCCCATTTCGCCGGGACAAAGGCCGGGGCCGGGCATGCCGTTGGCCCGGTACGTCCAAGGCCTGCCGCCCAATGGGGACTGTCCCCCTCTCTCAGAGGGCTTCTCACACGCCCGCTCCATTCTCAGTTTTGTCCCATCCCGAAAGAATCGGACGGCACGATGAAACCCTCCCCGGCCTTCAGGTGTCCTACTGAGTGAGGGGATGGCGGCAGTCGCGGAGTCGAGAATAAACCGAATCATTCACCCGGACCGATCGTGTCCAAACGAGCCGCGCGGTTTTGGCGATCGTCGCCGTGGCGAGCCGCGCGGACATTGGAATGCAAGCGAAGGTCCACCGTCGCCCGAGGCACCGCGCTCGTCGCCACCGCGACGAGCGCTGAAGCCCGCGGCTCCCTGCGGTTACGGTGATCCGGTGAGCGCAATCGGTCGGTTTGTGTGGATGATCCGGGCGGCGCGGGCCGGGCTGAGCGATCGCCGGTGGCCAGCGCGACCGCCGACTGGCGCACCGGCTCATGCCGCCCCCGGGACTCGATTGTCCGCATGAAGCGGCGCGGGTAGAATCGAACGTCTTGCGAGGTTCGCCCATGTACCGTCTCTTCAGTACCGGGGTCGTGCTGCTGTGGATCAGTGCGATGGCTGCACTGTTCGTCCGCGACGTCTGGCCCGCGTGGAGCGCCCAGGACGCGCCGCCCATGACTCGCGACAAGATCGAGGAACTCGCCCGGAATCGCCAGCAATTCGGCATCTTCCGGGCCAAGGGCGGCGAACGAATCGCCACCGCCTGGAGCACTCTGCAAAGCCTCCCCGAGCGCACGATCGTCCGCGGCACGGTCATCACCGTGGCCCAGAGCGTCCTGCCGGCGTTCCGGATCGAATCCGAGACCGAATTCGATCGCGACGGCGGCCTGGACACCTTCAGCCTGCGCGTCGAGGGCATTCCGCAAACACGCATCACCGTCCACGGCGAACGACGCGGCATTTACTTCCCCGTCGAGATGCACTTCGGCACCTTTCATCGCCAGGCGAACCTCGAGATGGCCGCCACCCGGCTCATCGGCGATTCCATGCGGCCCTTCACCTTCCTGCCCACCCTCTCCGTCGGGCAGAGCTGGCGAATGCAGGTCCTCGATCCGATCGCCGCCATTCTCGGAGGCAAGACCCACTTCCGGTCCTTCGTCGCGCGGGTTACCCGCACCGAAACCATCACGCATAACGGCCAACCGGTCGAATGCTTCGTCGTCGAGACTTCGCCGCAACAGATCATCGCCTGGGTCGACGCGTCGGGTCGAATCCTCGTTCAGGAAGCGGACATCCCCGGCATCGGACGCATCCGAGTGAGCGAGGAACCCTATAACGAGCAGAACGCACCCGGCGAGGCGCCCCCCAGGCCGGAGAACCCGGAGCCCGAACCATGACCACACCCACCATCGAAATCACAGGCGTCACCAAGCGCTTCGGCGATTTCACCGCCGTGGACGATCTGACCCTCGACGTGCGGGCCGGCGAGTTGTTCGCGTTCCTCGGCCCCAACGGTGCCGGCAAGACCACGACCATCAAGATGATCGCCGGCCTGCTGACCGCCGACCGCGGCACGATCAAAGTCTGCGGCCACACCATGGGGCGCGACGGCCGGGCCGCCAAGGCTCAACTCGCTTACGTGCCCGATCAGCCGTTCCTGTACGAGAAGCTCACCGGCCGGGAGTTCCTCGGCTTCGTTGCCGAGATGTACGGTCTGGAGGCCGAGCTGACCCGAAAACGGGCCGCCATGCTCATCGAACGGCTCGAAATGAAACCGTTCCTCGACCAGCTCACCGAGAGCTACTCTCACGGCATGAAGCAGCGGACGGTCCTGGCCGCCGCCCTTCTGCACGAGCCGACCGTCCTGGTCATCGACGAGCCGCTTGTCGGCCTCGATCCCAAGACCGTCCGGACGGTCAAGGATCTCATGAAGGAAATGACCCGGGCGGGCCGGTCCATCTTCATGAGCACGCACACCCTCGAAGTCGCCGAGAGCGTGGC
>JAPKGY010000730.1 GCA_026647385.1 Phycisphaerae bacterium
GGTCCCGACCACGCAGGCGGGTATGACCGTCGCCCCCGTCTTCAGGGCAAGCATGGCGGCCCCGTCCTTGAAGGCCGGTTCGGCGTCGGGGTCGGGGATACCCCCCTCGATGAATATGCCCAGCGGTTTGCCCGCCTTGAGGTGCCGCAGCGCGGCTTTGGTTCCGGCTGCGTCGTGACCGTCGCGTTTGACCGGCACGCATTCCACCATCCTGATGATCCGCCCGAGCAGCGGCAAATCGTAATACTCGCGGGCGATCATGAACCCGAGCTTGCGATATCGGACGCTGGCGATTACCAGGAGAGGGTCGATCGAACAGCGGTGGTTGCAGACGACGATCACCGGCCCCTGGGCGGGTATCGTGCAAGGACCGACGCGCTTCAGCCGGAACCACCATCTGCAGTAGAACTCGTTCAGGTTGCGAACGAAGGTCTCCCCTTTCGGAGCGGGCCTCGATCGGAGTCGGACGAACAGGGAGGCACCCGCGGACGCGAGGACCGCCAAGGCAACGGCCAGGAGGATCCAGCCGACCCAGCGGTCGAGGTTCGGCCAGTCGGGAATGCCGAGCAGGCCGGTCGCCAGGAGCAGACCGCCGATCGTCGCCAGGTCGGTCAGGCCGAACAGCCGGCCCCGCAAACGGTTGGGTACGATCCGCTGAAGCAAGGCGTTGTAACTGGCGATCGCGCCGGTGGCAAAGATCCCGGCAAAGATGATGGCTATTCCGCCGAGATGATAGGCGACGCGAGCCGGCACCGGCGCCAGAATGCCGAGCGTCAGCAGCCCGATGGACAGCCCGAGGCCGCCGAGGGACCAGGTGATCGCGATCTCGCTCCGCAACGCGTCGCCCAAGGCGGTGAGAATGATCGCGCCCATCAGCATGCCGAAGCCCAGGCGGGCCTGAAAACCGCTCATTTCGGTGAAGGTGTGCTCGAGATAAACATCGCGTACGACCGTCGGGATCGCGCTCCGGACGACCGCGCCACAGCCCCAGACCACGACGGCAATGAGGATGAGCTGAGCGACTCGGCGGTGTTCCCGCACGTACCGGAAGCCCTCGGTCAGGGCGGACCAGCCGGTGCCGAGGGAACGACGCTCAGTCTCGGCGGCGGGTACGCGAATGAACGAGAGCAGCACCGCGCTGGCGATAAAGGTCGCCGCGTCGACGTGGAATGAAACCGTCGGCTCGTAGTGGTCGGCCAGATGGCCGCCGATGACCACCGCCACCATCGTGGCGATGACGCCGAGACCGCTGGTCATGGCATTCGCCCGGACGATCTGGTCCTCGCGGATGAGCGTCGGCAGCAGGGCGGATCGGGCTGGCGAAAAGAGGGCGGCGAAAACGCCGACGATGAGCAGCGGCATGAACGCCCAGGCATGGCCGCGCGAGCCGAACCACATCACCAGAGCGGCGACATTGAACATCAGCACCGCCCGCACGACGTCGGCGAAGATCATGATTCCCCGTCGCGGCAGGCGGTCGGCCAGGATGCCGCTGAACGGCCCCAGCACGAAAAAGGGGAACATGAACATGAAGGTGATCATCGCCTGGAGCCGCATCAGATGCGGAGATTCCAGGGCCCCCTGGCTCTTGAGCAGAGCCATCTCCGAGATGTGATCCCCCATCGCACTGATGCCGTAGGCCGCCCAAAGCAACAGGAACCCGCGATTGCGAAACAAACCGGGCTCAGGCCGCTCGGAGTCAGGCAGGGCGGATCGGGTGTCGGTCATGCTCATGGAGGAGGATTCTAAAGCCCGCCGGCACGGAACGCATCAGGCGGGCCGGAGTGGTTCACACCACAAGGGCTACGCCCATGGCCATCAGAAGCCCCACAACAAGCATGCGCAGGGCCGAAACGTCTCGACCGAGGGCAACGGCGATCATTTCCAACAACAGCCAAATGGAAAGCAACGGCCAGATCGCCAGGATCAGCCAGGCCTTGGACAGGCCACCGGAACGCAGGAGTAGCCCCGCGCCGACGCCCAGGAGAGTCGCGAGAAAAACGCCGACAGCCAGTTTCCGGAGAAACAGGAGTCTGGCCGACCGCTCCGCAGGCTCCCGATTGGCGACCCAGGTCGCGCGGGGCCTGAAGCGCTGCCCGCATTCGGGACAGACCCGGCCGATCAGGCCGGTCAGGTTGTATCCGCACTGGGTGCAGTGAAGGTCCCACTCCGTCGGGATCGGGCCGCCGAGATCCGTCACCATAGGGGCGGGCATTCGGACCTGGCCGGGCTCGGGAGGCTTGAGCCGGGTCGCGATTGGGGGTTCAGGTGCCGGTCTGCAAAAGGGGCATTGGCCAGCGTCGTCTTCGAGCAGAGGCTGGCCGCAGACGGGGCAGAGGCCCTTCGACGACGGCTCCGGGGCTGAGCCGTTGGGCTGATCTGGCGGTTGGGGGCTCATCCGGTACGCCAGCATGCCAGAAAACGGCCGAACAGGCCAGCTATTGACGGCCGGCCGGATTTGGCTAGCCTGAGTGGGACGGAGTGGGGACTGGCGCGCCCCGCTCGATCTTAGGCCTTTGATGACAAGCACTTAGGATCACGCGGCCAAGGATCGTCTGCGTAGTGCGCGCAGGTTCCCCGGCGGCTCCTCTCTGGGTGCGGGCAAGGAAACCAATCGCAAGCGGCCGTTGTGCGCGCCGTTATAGAATTGTCTGACGAAAAGGGCGA
>JAPKGY010000731.1 GCA_026647385.1 Phycisphaerae bacterium
GACAAGACGCTCGCGGAGTTGTCCCCGCGGTTCATTCGCACCTGTCGGACCACGGGCGAGTTCTGGCAGTTCATCAAGTACGAGTTCCGCTCGTACGCAGAGATTCCGTCCCTCAACGAACCCGTGTTCGCCAAGAGCATCAACAATACCCCGAATGCCCATGTCCAACGACGCGTTCGCTTGGGAGTAGACGAGACCGACCTTGTACGTGCGTCCCGGTTGCGGCCCATTTGGATGTTTGGCCGCCCGCCCGATGACTCCTTCCGCAGTAACCAGCGTGTTAGCCCGCTTGATCTGGTCTGGGGTCGGACTCCAGCGATCCTTCAGAATCCTGACTACCGTGGTATTGATAGCCAGGTGTTCGGGAACAACGTTTTCGATTGCGATTGTCCGGGGATCCCTGCCGCGAAGAATCTCCGCAGCCATCCTGCCTACGAGACGTCCGACCTCGGAGTAGTCAGCTCCCAACGAGAACAATGCTCCGTGACTCACATCCACGGGTGTATTCGTGAATACGGGAATTCGCGCCGCATCGCATGCCTTCACCACGGCGTCGATTGCGACGGAGACGGTGTTGTCTCCACCGACCCAGAGGGCCTGTACGTCTCTACCTACGAGGGACTGGACGGCCTCGCTGACTCCGGCGGCTGCATCAATTGTGGCCTCCAGCAGCTCGATGCCCAGTCCCTTACACTTGATCCGGGCCTTTCTCGTGCACGCTTCCGAACACGCCTCCGACGGCGTCCATACGACACCGACTCGCCTGAGCTCCGGTAGCATCTCCCGGGCAATGTCGAACGCGTGCTCGACAGGCTGAAATGTGCCTATGCCGGCCAAGTGGGCCGGATGGTCCTGAGGTCGCGGGCCTGTAATGTCGACTCCTGCTCCATACGGATCGGTGACCAGCCCGAACACGTGCGTGGTTTTGCCGGCCTTGTTCGCGGAAGCAACGACCTGCAGGCAGGGCGTGCTGATGGTGATGACCATCTTGAAACGCCCGCCGGTCACCTCGGCAGCGATGGTGTTGGCCGTAGGCATGTCGGCCTCCGCGTTGTACTTGCGCAGTGTCATGGTCTGGCCGTCGATCAGACCGAGCCCGGCCAACCCCTCTATCACTCCCTGTGCACCGGACTCCAGCAGGGGGTTTGAGGCATACTGCAAGAGCGCAACCTGGGGCAGGCTCCCCGTGTTCCCCTTGCGGCGGTTAAGGTCACTCAGTAACAACATCGCAGATGCTGCCAGAACCAGGGTCATACTCAACGCCAGTTTGGTCATGATTCGCCACACGATGGGGATCCTCAGCCGCAAGCTGTATGTTCCGATGTGTGATGATACCGCAAGACGCCACTGGACCAAGGCCGCTTGAAACCGCTACTTGTTCATCCTTAACCCGCCTTTCAGCACAGCCAGTGGTCGGGGCCGACAACGGATTGCCTCGTGCACGCTATCAACGGGCAAAACGACCAGGTCGCCCCGGCCGCCGATTTTCACGCCGTAGTCGTCCAGATGCATCGAGCGAGCCGGGTTAATCGTAATCGCGTCCATCGCCTTTTCGATCAGCGGCCGCGACGAGAGATGATCGGCATGAACGAGCAGGTGGGCAACTTCGAGCATCTGTCCGGTGCCGAAGGGATAGAAAGGATCCTTGATGCAGTCCTGACCTGCGGAAACGTTGACCCCGGCTGCCATCAATTCCCGCACCCGGGTCAGGCCGCGACGCTTTGGATAGCCGTCAAAGCGACCCTGCAGATGCAGATTCACCCCCGGATTGGTGACGACGTGAACTTGTGCTTCGGCCAGCAGGGTGATCACTTTCGCGGCGTGCACCGGCTCGTAGCTCGCCAGGGCGCACACATGGGATGCGGTCACGCGTCCTTGCCAGCCGCGTTTAATCGTCTCGGCAGCCAGGTACTCGACACATCGCGACTCCGGCGAGTCGGTCTCGTCGATGTGACAATCAATATCGGCGTCGAATTCCTCGGCCAGATCAAAAAGCAGCTCGATCTGACGCTGGCTGTCGGTTGGCGTGCGCTCGTAGTGGGCGATTCCGCCGACAACGTCACAACCCATACGCATGGCTTCGCGCATCCGATCCGGCGCTCCCGGATCACGGATCACGCCGTCCTGAGGGAAGGTGACAATCTGGATGTCGATCCGGTTGCGGGTCATCTCGCGGGCGGCCAGAATGCCCTCGCACAGCCTCAGTTCGGCCGTTCGGCCGACATCGACATGGTTACGGATCGCGCCTGTGCCGAAGCCGATCTCCGACTCAATCGCCCGGACAGCGCGTTCGCAGACGCTTTGCGGAGTAAAGTCTTTCTTGGCCACCGCATACAGCCCGATGGCTTCAACGAGTGTGCCGCTCTTATTCTCCGGTACAAGGTCCAACGAATAAGCCAGGTCCAGATGCAGATGCAGGTCGATAAAACTCGAGAGCACAAGCCCGCCACCGGCGTCGATTTCGTCGACCGCTCCGTCCGACCTCGCCTGTGCGGCCGGCGGCATCCCGGTAATTGCCGCGATTCGTCCTTTACCATCCAGATCAATTGCCACGAGTCCTTCGCGTTCGCGAAGCCTCGCATTCGTGATTCGCCGAATCATGTCTCCTCCGTTTTCAGAGCGAAAAGCACCAGCTTGCACGTCAAGGCATGCTTATATGAGATT
>JAPKGY010000732.1 GCA_026647385.1 Phycisphaerae bacterium
GACACCGCGACCGGCAGAGCTCCGCCGAGATTCGTGGGAAAAGCCGCCGCCGAGGTGCCGCACACCGAGTAGCGACTCGGCGAATCATCCGGCGTGAATGTGAGCGACCTGAGGTCCAGATCGTTGTTGCCAGCGAAGAGTTCCGTGAAGGCGTCGGCCGGGCCGACCTGAAGCTGGACGGGGCGGGCGTACGTCGCGCCGGCGGCGGTGTTCGTGAACACGACCTGATCGTCGTACACGCCGTTGGCCAGGGCGTTGGCGTGGGCATTGATACAGACCGCCACGTCCACCGCGGTGCCGCCGGCCAGGGTGCCGCTCGCCGGAGTCACGTCGAGCCAGTCTTGCGACGTTGAGGACGTCCAGCCGATGGGATCGGCGCCGAGGTTCGTCAACGTGTAAGTCTTGCACGGAGGGTCGAACGGACCGCCGGGCTCTCCACTGGCGGCCAGCCGATCGGGCGGCGACACGGTTAGCGCATCGATGATGTTTCCGCCGTAGAGTGAGATGTCGTCGATGGCGGTGAAGCCGGAGAACATGTAATCGCGCGTGTAAATGGATATGCGGTCGAATCCGCCGAAGTACTGCCTGGCGATATCGCCCTCGCCGGGTATGGTCATCACCCCGGCCTTCAGGATCATCGGCAGCTGTCCCCACAGCCCGCTGCTCGAGACGAAATCCACCGGCCTCCATTGCCGGCCGTCGAATGCGTAGGAGGTTTTCGACAGACTGCTCAGATCCGGGATGGGTTTGCAGTAAGCAAGGACCGGGATCGACTCGGGCAGCGGATTGAAGAGTCCGAGGTCGGCCACCCGTGGGGCGTGCACGTCGCCCAGGGACAATTCGAAGTACCAGTCCGACTCGGGGCTGTAGCTGCCCTTACTCCAGTAGTTGAACTGCAACGGGGCGCTGTCGGTAACTTGCAGGATCTTGCCGGCGGGCACCATTCTGGCTTGGACGCCGGCATCCTTTCCTCCAAAACCCGAGTAGTTGACCACCAGGCCTTTGTTGCCGCCGAACTCGTGGTTGAACTCGCTTGCCGCCAGGACCAGCAGCCCGCCGTCGGGCCAATGCGGGTCGGCATACCACGGGTTGCCGGGCACAGCCCCCGCTTGATCGTCTTCCCAAACCTCGAAAAAGTACAACGGCTCGGCCGACACCACAGATGTGAACGCCAAGAGCGCCGCCCCTGCTAGACCCGGATGCGTTCTCACGAGCTTCTCTCTTTCCGCCGGTCATCGAAACGATGAGGTTATGAGACCCGGCCTGCCCCTGCCCGCCGGGCTTGTCTCGCCAGTCGACGCGAGCCTTCCGGCACCATCCATCCCTATCCGCGACGTTCTCGAAGGTTTCACTATTCTACCCTTAAACGCCCTGGGATTTCCAGGTTTTTCCGTGTAAAGGCCGTTCTGGGTCCGTGACGGTTTCGGTGGTTCGGGGATGAACCGCGTGCGTGGGTGGGGTAGTGCCGTTTCCGGTTGGAGAGTCTCGTTGTGGTGCGGCCAGCTCTCCGCAGGCGAGTCGCCGTGGCGACCCATGCCACCCATAAAAACGTGTTTGGTGAGGAACGCACCGGACTGTCATGGACCGGCCGCTCCGGCCCCCGCCGACCGTCGCGCGCGGAGCTGCGCGGCTGTGGTACCGCGCGGATTATCGGCACGCCGCCGTCGTACGCTCAGGGTGTTCGTGGCATACGGGGATCAGGCCCCCAGCAGGTGCTCGACCACGAGTCGCTCGAGGCCTTCGTAGTCGCGGTCCTTGATCAGTTGGGCTTCGGCCTTACGATCGAAAGTCCGGACCTTGTGGAGCAGGAGCTCGAAGAACCGCTTGCTGTTGGCCAGGTGCGCGGTTTCGTCGCCCTGCTTGGTGGTCCGGAAGGTTTTGACGTCCAGCCCGACGTATTCGCCGTTTCGGCCATAGCCCGCCTCGTCCAGCACGCGGACCTGGTTGAAAGCACGGCGAACGTCCACGCCGCCGAAGTTCTTGTCCTCGTCGAACTTCAGCCCGTTCTGATCGTTCAGGTGTACGCTCCACAGCTTCTTGTGGAACAGGGCGAACGCCATCTCGTCGGACGGGTCCAGGCCGGCCAGGATCACGTGGGCGGTCTCGATCAGCCCGCCGACGCGGTCCGGGTCGTCGGACAGGTAAGCCAGGGACAGGGCGTGCCCGATCGTCGGGACGTAGGCCTGGTCCATGGGCTCGTTGGGCTTCGGCTCGATCATGATGCGGATCGTCGGGTGATGGGCGAGCATCTTGTTGATCGCGCCGAGGATCTGCTCGTTGGCGACGCGGGCGTTCTTGGCTTCGCGGATATAGGTTCCTTCGCGGGCGAGCCACAGAACGATGTTCTTGGAGCCCAGCGCGTCGGCGATGTCCACCGTCAGCAGCGCGCGATCCAGGGCGTATCGCCGGCACCCGGGGTCGTTCGACGTGAAGCCGCCGTCGATCGTCTTGGGGTTCTCCCACAGCCGGGGAGCGACGAACTCGGGCGTCAGCCCGCTGTCCGCCAGGACCTTCCCGAGCTTGCGGGCCCGGTTGACCACCTGGGCATGCGAGAGATTGTCCAGATCGGGCACGGCATCGTCGTCGTGGAACTGTACGCCGGTGAACCCGAGCTTGCGGTACACCTTGAGTTTCTTCGCGAACGCGACCGGCTTGCGAACCG
>JAPKGY010000733.1 GCA_026647385.1 Phycisphaerae bacterium
CGGCATCCGCTTCTACATCTACTGCGACCCGAAGAGCAACCAGGTACGCAACGACTGGGAGTTTCACGGCCAGCTGGTCACCGAGATCACCCAGGACCCCGCTCTCGGCGACGTTCCGGTGGAGGAGCACGGCACGAGCTACGAATACATGGGATGGCTGGGCACCAAAAACGTCACGACGCGGATTAACTGGTATCCCTTCAAGAACCTGAGCAAACTGACGAAGGTCCCCGGCGAGCCGCTGACCGTGGGAAGCCTCAAGAGGCCGGCGACCAGCCCCATCATGAAGGACGCCGACGAGGGCAGTTCGCAAGGCGACGTCGTCGGAGCACCGCCCGGAATGGCGAGGAACAACGTTCCCGAACCCTGGGACAATCACGGCTCGCTGTTCACCAATTACCTCTACGGCGACGGGCATGTCAAGACGGTGCGGCCGTAATCGGACACGGCGCCGTCCACAACGCCTTTGCCGGCCGCGTTTCCCTGGCCATCCCCCGGAGTCGTGACCGGATCAGACCCCGCCGACTCCGGCCCCGGAGGCATCCCGAGTTTGGACGCGAGGCTCGTGACGCCGGGTGGCTCGGCGAGCCGGCTCGGCGGACTTGTCAGCCGGTGGCATCCCAAGCAAGACACGGGCTGACAAGTCAGTTCGCCACGGCGAGTCGCCGGGGCGACCCGTGCCACCTGCGCAGGCGGTTCATCGCGCGACCGGTCGAAACGGTCACGCCCCCCCGAACCTCCACCCCCGATGGACCGCTTCCCCTTTGCCGGTGGTTCATTTAGAATCCCCCGACCAGGGAATCTCGCGATGGGTGTGCATGTTCGCCCGCGGGTTCTCCCTGCGGCTGCGGACCGCGAACGGGCGGCCCGCCTCGGGACGTCGGAATGACTCGCTATCTACCCGACTTTTCGGAGTTTGAACGCCTGGCTCAGCGGGGCAACACGATCCCCGTCTACTGCCAGTTGATGTCCGACAGCCTCACCCCGGTGACGGCCTTTCACGCCATCTCCCAGGAAAGCCCCCACGCCTATCTGCTGGAAAGCGTGGTCGGCGGCGTGGACGTCGCCCGGTACTCGTTCCTGGCCGCCGATCCCCAGGTCACCTTCGAGGCGACCAGGGACCGCGTCACCATCGACGGACCGCAGGGCCGTCAACAGGAAGAGTCGCCCGATCCGCTTAACCTCCTGACCCGGATGCTGGAGTCCTACCGGGCGGTGCATCTGCCGGAACTGCCCCGATTCTCGGGCGGGATCGTGGGCTATGCCGGCTACGACATGGTGCGGTATTACGAGCCGCTGCCGAATGCGCCGGAGGACGATCGCCGCCTGCCCGACCTGCTGTTCAACCTCTACGACACGATGGTGGTCTTCGATCACGCCTACAAGCTCATCCTGGTCATCAGCCATGCGCACGTCGACCGGGATGGCGTCCAAAAGGGTTATCAGCAGGCGTGCGAGCGGATCGAGGCGATGGTCAAGCGGCTCGCCAACGCACCTGCTCGGCGGATCGGCCGAATCGATCGCCGGGGCGATCCCAAACTGACTTTCACCAGCAACTTCAAACGCGAGGAGTTCGAGCGGGCGGTCGAGGCGTGCAAGGAGTACATCCGTGCGGGCGATATCTTCCAGGTGGTGCTCTCGCAACGATTGCTGGTCGAGACGCCCGCCGACCCGTTCGACATTTACCGGGCGCTGCGCGTCGTCAATCCGTCGCCGTTCATGTTCTACCTGAAGAGCCCCCGCGTCATCCTGGTCGGCGCGTCACCGGAGATCATGTGCCGGGTCGAGGACGGCGTGATCACGAATCGCCCCCTCGCCGGCACCCGCCCAAGGGGAAAAAACGAATACGAAGACCTGCAGCTCGAACAGGAACTGCTGGCGGACCCCAAGGAGCGGGCCGAGCACATCATGTTGGTCGACCTCGGGCGAAACGACGTCGGCCGAGTCTCGCAACTCGGCAGCGTCGAACTCAAAAAGGTCATGGCCATCGAGCGCTACAGCCACGTCATGCACATCTCGAGCACCGTCATCGGAAAACTGGCTGCGGGAAAAAACGCCTTTGACGCCCTGCGGGCCTCGCTGCCGGTCGGCACGGTCAGCGGTGCTCCCAAGGTCCGGGCCATGCAGATCATCGACGAGTTCGAGCCAACCCGCCGCGGACCCTACGCCGGAGCCGTGGGCTACATCGACTTCGCGGGCAACATGGACACCTGCATCGCTCTGCGAACGCTGGTTATCACCCCCGGAGCGACGTTCGGCAAACACCACGCATACGTTCAGGCCGGCGCGGGCATCGTGGCCGACTCCGTGCCCGAGCGGGAATACGAGGAAACCATCAACAAGGCCAAAGGCCTGCTGCGGGCCATCGAGATCGCCGAAAGCCATTTCGAGTAGGCGAAGAGGAAGCCGACAGGAGTCAGGAGGCAGGAGAAATGAGGCACGCGAAGCCTGGGGACAGGCCCCCCCGGACTTGGTTACCATTTTAGAACGTTTTGCGCTTGGACGTACCTTGAAAGGGCCGCGGGCTTCCCTTGACGCGCTCTTCCCCGCTCCGGAGCGGCCGAGGATGACGAGGATCTCCGAGCGGCGGACCTCGAGGTCGAGGCCGTCGAGGACGGTCTTCGCGCCGAAGGACTTGCGGACCCCCCGGAGGGACAGCAC
>JAPKGY010000734.1 GCA_026647385.1 Phycisphaerae bacterium
AGCCATTGAATCCGAAATTTCCGCCTTATCTTCGTAATCCGCTGCCTGGCGCATATCGAATGCGGCATGAAGGAAGCGGCTCATCTCCCACCGCCTCAGCGTCACCGAGATCTACAACGCCCGCCCCAAGGCGACGAGCTGGTTCGATCCGCTCCTGGCTCTCAGCAACGCCTTCTGTCTCGGCAAGGTACCCACGAAAGACGCGAACGCCCTGACGGAACTCCACCAGTACTTCACCCAGCAGGGTCGCCTGGATGAGGCCTACGTTTACGGCTTCGACGAGATTGACTCGAGCAAGTACCAGGAGATGTACGACACGTTCACGGGCATCCACAACACCTATCCCGGTCTGCGGACGATGACCACCGCGTACGACTACAGTTTCGGCACCTCGCCGATCAGTTCGTTCCTGCGCGATGCGGTGGACATCTGGGTCCCGGGAATCAACGCCTACAACCCCGCGGCCGCCGAAGCGTTGCGGGCCGAGGGCAAGGAGATGTGGTGGTACATCGCCGAGTACCCCCGTCATCCGGTCGGACCGAACTGGCTGCTCGAGTATCCGCCCATCGAGGCCCGCCTGCTGATGGGCGCGATGACCTTCAAGGCCGGCGCGGAGGGATTCCTGTACTACGCGGTGACCAACTGGGGCTACAACACCGGGCTGCCCAAGAACCCGATCATCACCGGCGGGCCTTATACCGCCTTCGATCCGCGCGTCGACTTCGTCGAGAAGTACAACGGCTGGACCGACGCCGACGGATGCCTCTATTACCCAGGTCCTCCCACCATCGGCGGAAAGACGGTCGGCCCGCTCCCGTGCATCCGGCTCGAGAACATCCGCGACGGCCTGGAGGACTACGAATACCTCCATCTCCTCGCGGATATCGCCGGCAAGATGGGTCGCTGCCCGACCGGCGACCCCGCGCGCGAGGCGTTCGTTGCCGAAGCCAGGACTCTGCTGGCCGTCCCGAGCCACGTGGTCGCCGGCCTGGGCACCTCCAGCTTCACCCGCGACCCGGCGGTCCTCTATGCGTTCCGCCAACAGGTGGCGGACAAGATCATCGAAGGTCAGGCCCTGCTGGTCGGCATGACCATCCCGCCCGATACGGACTCCGACGGCGTCGGCGACCCGTGCGACAATTGCCCGACCGTCGCCAACGCCGATCAGGCCAACAACGATGGCGATGCACTCGGCGATGCCTGTGACCCCGACGACGACAACGACGGCGTGCCCGACGACACGGACAATTGCCCGTTCAGCGCCAACGGGGGCCAGGCCGACGCGGACAGCGACTCCGTCGGCGATGTCTGCGACACCTGTCCGGACAGGCCGAACACAGACCAGGCGGACCGCGACGGCGACGGGATCGCCGATGCCTGCGACAACTGCCCGGACGAGCCCAACAGCCTTCAGCCCGACGGCGATTCCGACGGGGCCGGCGATGCCTGCGACAACTGCCCGAGCGTTTCCAACCCGGGTCAGGCGGACAGCGACGAGGACGGTCTGGGCGACGCGTGCGATCCCGATCCGCAGGGAGCCCGGCGGCTGGACGAGGAGTTCGACGGCGCCCTGAGCGGCGTGAACAAGACCGGCTCGTGGGACCCGGCATCCATGCTCGCCCGCTGGCCGAACACCTACAGTTACGCCGGCGCGGTGGCAGGCACGTTCACCGCCGGCCAGGGCATCAACCCGGCGGGTGCCGCCATGAGCACCACGAAGAACTCCTACCGCATGACCGCCGACCTCGGCCCGGACCGGTCCGCCGCTTACGGCGACGGCAACCAGGGCATCGGAGTGAACCGAATCGTCAACGGCAGCGACGAAAAGCCCCTGATCCTCGAGTTCACCGTCGATTTCCGCGGCGAGGCCTACGGCAGTTACTCGAACTTCTACGTAGAACTGTCCGACGACGGAGCGATCAGCCACCAGGCTCCGCGGGTCGGCATGACCACCGAGGATCCCGACCTCACCAACGGCGACCAGGGCCCCTGGCGGGCCGGCCAGATCGTCAAGGCCCTCGCTTTCGGCTCGTTCGCCTGCGTCAACCGGGCTCCCACTGACTCCGACAACGCCGGCACGATGGGAGCAGCCACGTACTTCGACGGCCAGCGATGGCATTACACCAAGTATCTTCACGACGTTAACGGGCAACCGCTGAACCTCTGGAAGAGCGCCTTCGGCGGCAAAACCACCTTCAAGATGACTGTCAAGACCCATACGGTGACTCTCCAGCTCACCAACCCGCAGGACAATCCGGTCGTCCGCGGGCCCTATGAGGTCCCGCGCGCCTACAAAGGTGGTTTCAACCGGCTCAGCTTGACCATGGGCAATCCGCTGAACAGCCGAGGGCGGTACAGCTACGTCGACGAGATCGAACTCCGCAACGGCGTCGTCACCAATCTGCCGGACAACGGGGCCTGCTGCATCGCCACCGGAGACGGCGTCGGCACCTGCCAAACCACCGCCCAGGCCGACTGTGAAGGGAATCTGAAAGGCACCTTCCTCGGCGTCGAATCCGACTGTGCAAGCTGCGATTTCTGCCCCGACGACCCCGCCAAGAAGTCGGCCGGCCAGTGCGGCTGCGGCCAGCCCGACACCGACACCGACGGCGACGGCGAAGCCGATTGCACGGACGCCTGCCCCGACGACCCGGAGAAG
>JAPKGY010000735.1 GCA_026647385.1 Phycisphaerae bacterium
CGCGGGGTTGAACCTCTCCCCTGCCCGGCTTTCCGAATTAGCCCGGCGCGGCTCCGGCTCCGCGGCACGCTCAACACCTCCATCTCGAACGGCACGTCGGGGACGCGCGCCTCGCCGATCGTCCGCCGAATCACCCGCTGAATCAGCCCGCGACGCGCCTCCCATTCCTGGACGCTGCCCGCCGCAACCCGTAAATCGCCGATCGTGAAAAGCCGTTCCCCCAGCCACTCATAAACCTGCACGGCCCCGGCCTGCGGCAAGCGATGCTCGCCTTCGTACGGCTGGAACGTCAGATCGTCCGCCGCCCCATATAGCCCGTACACGCCGCGAACGTCCCCGCCCACCGCCTCCAGATTCTCCGTGTACGGAAAGATCGAATCCTTCGTCGCATACCAGATAAACAAAGACCGCGGTGCCACCATCGCACACACCTGGTGCCAGTCGAACGGTATGCTCGCGACCTCCGGCAGATACGTCCCGATCTGCGGCAGCAGGGCGGTCAGGTGAGACCAACGCTCCGGGTTCGGATCGCCCCGCAGCGTCTGCACACCGCAACTGACCACCGCCGCCGTAATCCGCGTATCAAACGCCGCCGCCATCAGCGTACCATACCCACCGTGCGAATGGCCGATCGACCCGATCTGCAAACGATCCACGAAAGGCAGCGTCTCCAGGTAATCGATCACCCGCGAGACGTCCCACGTCATCTTGCCCATGAACGACCAGCCAGGATGCCTGCGATAAAACGCAATACTGTTGTGATAGCAGCTCGCACCCGGCGGTATCCGCTCGCCAAAGCCGATCGCGTCCGGCGCGATGCACACATATCCCCGCCGCACGAGCTGCAGCGCGAACGCCAGCTCCGGATTGCCCTTGATCCCGCACGGCTCGTCCTTGCCCTGCGGCACCGTCTGATGCAGACAGATTATCGCCGGACGCGGCGCCTTCCCCAGCTCCTTCGGCCAAAGCAGGTACGCCGGGATCCAATCGTCCGGCTCCGAACGGATCAAAACGTGCAAACGAATATGATCGTCGAGGACCGCTTTCCCCAGCGTGCGGACCTCCACCGGCCCGGGTGTCAGAACCGACGGCTCACCCATCAGCCCGCGCAGAACCGCCGCATACCGGGACCGCCGCGACTCCCACGCCTTGATTTCATCGATCCGCTTGCCGCCCGGGTCCGTCGGCCCGAGCAGCGGCACCAGTTCCTTGCGACCCGCCTGCTCCGACGTCGCCTCAGGCCGCGTCCAACTCGCAACCTGCTTCCACGCTTCCCACGTGTGCCCCTCCCAGGCGAAAGCAGGGGAGGCCGCCAGCCACAAGCCCACCGCCGTCAGCAGTGGAGACCCGACCACGGAAACCCGAGAAAAACACTCCCCCGTCCACGACCTCGCCGCCCTCGCAATGCCTTTTTCCCCAATCTCCATTCTCAGCGTGTTGCCGCGCCAGCCGCTGATCGTCGCGGCCATCGCAGTACCTTTTTCTCCATGCTGCTCCATCCTCAGCTCTCCACTGCCACTCGCCACCCAACAAGCTCGCCGGCGAAGCCCCTCGCGTCCGCTCGGCCCCCGTGCCGTCCGGCGTCGCCGATCAGGCCGACCACCTCAACACCCGCATCACATTCTCGCACGCGATCCGCCTCCGCTGCTCGTCCGTGATCTCCGCATGATCGATCTTGGCCACGTTGCAGGCCGCATAGTGCAGCAGCGCGCCGGTCCCGAACAACACCCGATCGGCCCCGACCTGTCCGACCAGCGACCGCACCGCATCATGTCCCTGGATGCACGAAACCTCGTACACCGCATGGCTGCTCCGCTGCATGAGTCGCACCAGCGCCTGGAACTCGACGAGGTAGTTCGGCCCGCTCATCACGAACGTCGTCCGCGGATGACGCTCCACCACCGCCGCGATGGCCTCGATGGCGATCGTTTTGAATCGCCAGTTCATCATGGGCCGGGTCGGAATGCACACCGGCAAGCCCCGATCCGCCGCCGAACGGCAGACCGAATCCGTGAACGCGCTGTCCAGCGGGTAGTTATGGAACATCGGATAAAGCCGAATCATCCGGAAGCCGTCGTCCGCCAGCCGTTGCACGTCGTCGGCCGTCCCGTCCAGAAACGGCGAGATCGTCGCCGCCGGCCACAATCGATCCGCATGCCGCCGCGACGCCGCCAGCGTCTCCTCGTTGCCCGCCCGCCAGTCGATGAACAGGCCCCGCAGACTCATCGCCACCGCCCGGTCGATCCCGTTGCGGTCCATCACCCGCACCAGGTCCTCCGCGCTAAAGTGCCGCAGCTCCCAGAAAGGCCAGTGCCCGAAACAAGCATTCACATCAATTCGCATCATAACGCTCTTGCCTGATTCTTCCTTTTTTCATCCCGGTCATCTATGGACGGTTTAGCCATTTTCAACGACCGGCAAACCCATGAGCTGTACGCGATTCGATTTCCCTCGACTGGGCCCCGAAAGGTCGAGTTGGGTGTTATTCGCTGCGAGCCCATTCATGAGTCCTTGCAGCACCGCAAATCGGTTACAGTCGACCTCCAGGCCATCCCTGTGATCCCTGGCTCGCCGTGGTGGCTGTGGGCGGGAACGCATCGCGCATCTTGTTCCCAACCACCCGCCTCATTCCTTCCCGCCTTCATTCCTCC
>JAPKGY010000736.1 GCA_026647385.1 Phycisphaerae bacterium
ACATCGGTAATGAACAGGGGCATGAGGCTGAGTGTGCTGCCCGCGCCCATTTTGTGCGGCAGGAAGCTGTAGAACCAGCGGACTTTTCTCTCAAAGCGGTCATCGAACGGGCGCCGATCCTGCTGTTGGGTCAGTGGGCGCCGGTGCCGTCCGAGCTGTTTCTGGTCTTGCGCCAGCCTGTTTTTTACCTCCATTGGGTGTTGGCGGTGGCGGTCGTCGGCGTGTTGGCCGGCGCCCTCCGGCCAATCTGCCGATCATCCGCGACCGCTCGGTTCTGGTGCCTCGGGATGATCCTGGCGCTGCCGCCGATGTGCACGACGTTCCCTTCGGATCGGCTTCTGTTCTTCGTCGGGCTGGGCGCGATGGGCTTGTTGGCGGAGTTCCTGGCCGTCGCCCGGCAAGCCGCTCCGGTCGCGACGCCGCCGAGCGCGGCTGAAACCGTATCGAGTCATCCCGACCGCTCGGACCGAACCGCGGGCCGAACGCGGTTCATCCGCGGCCTGGCCTGGGCACTCATTGCCGTTCATCTGGTGTTCTCGCCCGCCTTCATGGCCCTTCGAGCGCGCTATCCTCTCGGCCCGGATCACCTGCTCCCCGAGCGCATCGCTCAAATCGACGTCCCCGAATCGGCTCGCGGCAAGGACCTGTGCATTGTCAACGCGCCCTTCCCGGCTTTTACGTCCCACGTTCTCCTGCGCCAGCAGCTTGAGGGCAGACCGACTCCGAAACGCCTTCGCGTGCTCGCTCCGGCGCTGGCCCCCGTACGCGTGCATCGAGCGGACGACCGCACGCTCGTGGTCACTCCCGCCAAGGGTTTCGGCGACCACATCCTGGGCAGGCTGTTTCGCACCGAGGATCGCCCGATGAAACCGGGCGACCGCGTTCGGCTGCAAGGCCTGACCATCGAAGTGACTCGGGCCTGCAGCGACGGCATGCCGGCCGAGGCCATCATCCGTTTCGACGTGCCGCTCGAGGACGATTCGTTGTATTGGCTGCGATGGAAGGATTGGCGCCTCGTCCCCTGGACGCCGCCGCGCGTGAGCGAAACCGTCGAACTCGAAGCCGCCCGATGGTGATCTATCGCTTGTAGAACGTGCTGCCGCGGTAGGCGTACTTGCTCAGACGATTGTTGACGTAGAGGGTCTCGAGCACGAATTCGGCCGCACTGGCCAACGCGCCGGGCTCGTCGTCGGGTATCTTCGCCGCGCGGCACACCTTGCGGGCGGCTTCGAGCAGGCCGTCCAACCGCTTGCCCGAGGCCACCAGTGCGTCCGCCCTCACGTCGTCGCCGACCTCCACGTTCACCTTGCCGCCCTGAAACTGTTGCACGAGCGGTTCGAGCTCGTCGATGTCGAGGTAATCCTCAGCCACCTTCTTGACCGCCTCGCCCAGCAGCGCGGTGATCAGCTTGTCTTCCGCCTGCTCGTCCTCGGCCAGCATGAGTTCGATCTTGCCGCGGCAGCCGGCCTTGACCTGCTCCAGGTCGCTGATCCGCGGCCACACTTTCTTCTCGCCGAGCACGATCCCGCGTCGCTCGGCGTTGGAGACGAGCGTTTCCATGCACGCGATGGACGCCCGGACCGAAACGCCCGACTGCTGATTGACGTGCGGGCTGTTGCGGGCCAGGCCCACGAATTCCTCCACGAGCCGGGCCATGAACGGCGGCAGAACGACGGTCGGTGCCTCCCCGTTCCTCGCCCGGTCGAGCCATGCGTTCTCCTGCGTGATCCGCAACGATTCTTCGATCTTTCGCGGATAGTGCGTCCGAATCACCGACCCGAGGCGATCCTTCAATGGAGTCACGATCCGCCCGCGGTTCGTGTAGTCCTCCGGATTGGCGGTGAACACCATGCAGAGATCCAGCGGCAGACGCACGGGAAACCCGCGGATCTGCACGTCGCGCTCCTCGAGCACGTTGAACAGGCCCACCTGGATCCGCGGAGCCAGGTCGGGCAGTTCGTTGATCGCGAAGATGCCCCGATTCGTCCGCGGGATCAGACCGAAGTGCATCACCCGTTCGTCCGACAGGTATCGACCTTCGGCGTGTTTGACCAGATCGATCTCCCCGATCAGGTCGGCGATGGTCACGTCCGGCGTCGCCAGCTTCTCGTGATAGCGCTCCTCCCGGGGGATCCAGCGGATCGGGGCCCGGTCGCCCATCTCAGCCACGATCGCCTGCGTCGCCTTGAACCGCGGCTGGAGCGGATCGTCGTACAGCTCCACGCCGTCGACGACCGGCATGTATTCGTCCAGCAGCGAGGTCAACGCTCGCAGGATTCGCGTCTTGGCCTGCCCGCGCAGCCCGAGCAGCAGCAGGTCGTGGCGGCTGAGCACCGCGTTGACGATCTGCGGAATGACCGTGTCCTCATATCCGACGATTCCCGGAAACAGGGTTTCGCCCGTCCGGAGCTTCCGGATCAGGTTCTCGCGCATCTCATCGTGTACGCCGCGCGGACGATAGCCGCTTTCCTTCAGCGCCCCCAGGTTTGCAGGTCGGTCCATTCCCGGTTTCTCCCCGGCCTTCACGGGCCTGTATGGCTCCCCGCCCACGAGGGCCCTGACGAACCTCCTCATGGCTGTCCTGCGTGAAGCGGACATTGCCGATCAACTCCATCACCGTCACGCCGGCTTCGATCACCGAGCGGCCGG
>JAPKGY010000737.1 GCA_026647385.1 Phycisphaerae bacterium
AGTTCTTCGACGATTTCAACTACCTTTCCGGAGAAGGCGGCTCGCCGGTCGACCCGCAGTTCCAGTGTTTCGGCTGGTATGTTCGTACGGAGGCGGGCGGCCCCGGGCCGAGGGAAGCAACCTGGCGAGCGGACTACGTCACTTGGGCGGACGATCCCGCCGTCCCCGGCAATCGGCTCATGCGCCTGCGTGCGACCACCGATGGAACCGGGCCCGGAACCTCGCTCTCCGAAGCCGGAACGAACGAGGACGTCTTTTTTCAGGGTACGTACGGTGCGCGAATTCGATTCGTCGATTCCGTGCCCGGGGCCGGTCAGCCCAGCGTGCAGGCCTTGGCGCTCTACAAAGGGCTGCTCTGCGACTTGAACTACTCCGAGTGTGACGTTGAGTACACTCCGCTGGACCCATGGAGCACGCGATGCGGCTCGATCCCGGCCATGCACTTGCAGACCTGGGAACAGTACTGCGATGACCCGTACCTGCTGGATATGACGCCGGCCGATCCGTCGCCCGTATGTGGAAGTTTGGCCGGCTGGCACACGATCACGATCCAGGTCGGCGGCGGTACGGTTCGGTATTACGTGGACGGCCTGCTCCGTGCCAGTCACGGCGAGGAATACTATCCCGAATCCGCCATGCGGATTCTGCTGATGCACTGGTTCGCCGACCAACTGAGCCCGGGCGTGGTTGCGGACATGACCATGGAAGTGGATTGGATCTATCACGCTCGGGATACCATTCTGACCAGTGCCCAGGTTGAAGGCCAGGTCAGCCAGTACCGGGCGGCGGGCATCACGCGTCGCAGCACGCTCAGCGTCTTCGACGACTGCAACGGGAACGCCGTCCCGGACTACTGCGAGTTGGACAGCGATGGCGACGGCATGATCGACGATTGCGACCCGACCAAGGTCTGGCGGGTCAAGTGGGACGCGAGCGGGGCCGGAACCGGAGCCACCTGGACGGATGCGTTCACCAACCTCCAGTTGGCCCTGGCCGTCGCTCTGCCCGGCGACGAAATCTGGGTGGCGGCTGGGACGTATCGGCCGGCGCCGCCCGGCGGCGATCGCAATCTCAGCTTCCGGCTGGTCTCGGGTGTCGCGGTCTACGGCGGATTCGCCGGGACCGAACTGTATCGCTGGCAACGGGATCGCGTGCTTAGCCCCACCGTCCTCAGCGGCGATCTGAACGGCAACGATGGACCACTGTTCGCGAACCGGGCGGACAACAGCTACGTTGTGGTGAACGCATCGGCCACCAACGTCGAGACGAAACTAGATGGCTTCACGATCCGCGGGGGAAACGGGGCCTATGGCGGAGGACTGTTCTTCGATGGCGGTGACCTGACCGTAAGCGGCTGCTGGTTCCTGAGCAACTCGGCGCTGTACGGCGGGGCCCTCTGCATCCTCGAAAGCACGCCCACGATCTCCCGGTGTTATTTCGGGGGCAATCGGGCTTCGTATGACGGGGGCGCGGTGTACGTCGACCTCGGGAGCGATCCCCGCATCAGCGCCTGTGTCTTCGAGTACAATCACGCTGCTTATGCCGGCGGCGCGGTGCGGACGGTGATTAGCGCGCCGATCATCATCAGTTGCATGTTCTGGGGCAACAGTGCCCAGTACGGCGGAGCGGTCCAGCACTACCAATCAACCGGGCCGATGATCGTCAACTGCCTCCTGAACGGCAATACCGCCAGTGCGGCCGGAGGTGCGATCCACAACACCAACAGCTCGCCGTTCGTGATGAACTGCACCGTGACCGGCAACTCCGCCGGGCAAGGCGGCGGACTGTTCGGCTGGCCGCCGAGCCTGACCACCGTCGCCAACAGCATCCTCTGGGGGAACAGCGATCTGAGCGGCACCGGTCAGGAAGCCCAGATCTCCACCGCCAGCGCGAGCCTGAGCTACTCGTGCGTCCAGAGCTGGACCGGCGCGGGCGGGGGAACAGCCGTCTTGGGTGAGGATCCTCTCTTCGTCGATCCGGATGGCCTCGACGATGTGCCGGGCAACGAGGACGACGACTTCCGTTTGGGCCCCGGATCGCCCTACATCGACGCCGGGGACAACTCCATCATGCCGCCGGACATCACCGATCTCGACGCCGACGGTGATACGACCGAACCGATCTCGCTCGACGTCGCCGGGTATCGTCGGTACGAGGATGCGCCGCTCGTTCCCGATACCGGATGGGGAACGCCGCCACTGGTTGACCTGGGCGCATACGAGGCGATCGCTCTTTCGCCGGGCGACTTCGACGGAGACGGCGACGTCGACCAGGCGGATCTGCAGCACTTACTGGCCTGCGACCTCGGTCCTGGAATCCCTCAGGTCGACCCCGCCTGCGACGACGCCGATCTCGATTTCGACGGCGACGTCGACCAGTCGGACTTTGGAATCCTTCAACGGTGCTACAGCGGCGAGAACAACCCGGCGGACTCGAATTGTGCGGGGTAAGACCTTCCTCATGGACTGGGCCGCGCGACCCAAGGATATGACGCTCGTACCCGGACGAGACATAGGAGACGCCCGCGGACCGCGGCAAACCGGCGATAATTCTGGCCGGCGCGGGAAAGAAGTCGGTACCCCGACCATCGAATGACCTGGTCACATAAGCCTGTGTCGGAAAAGAGCTTGGAGCTGCGGTCTCGGTC
>JAPKGY010000738.1 GCA_026647385.1 Phycisphaerae bacterium
GAAGCCCGAACAGATGATCCGCATCAAATGCGACGTGCACCAGTGGATGGTTACCTACTGCGGCGTCGTCGAGCACCCTTTCTTTGACGTATCCAAGGCCGACGGTTTCAACGGGGCGATGGATCTAACGGAGGTGGAGGGAGTGGCCGCCATCATCGCGGCCCGCAACGATTCGCAGTTGCGGGCGTCAGAGGCGCTGCTCCACGGTGAGTTGAGCCGCCGTACGGTGCGGCATCGCGAGATCCTGGCTGATCTGCTCGCGCTGATCGAGGCCCGCATCGATTTCGCCGAGGAACCGTACGCGTTCATCTCGCCCGAAACGGTGGTCGAGACGCTCCAAAACACGTTGAATTCGCTGGTACACCTGCATCGCGAGGCGCCCTTCGTCGAGCGGTTGGAGGTCCTGCCGACCGTGCTGCTCGCCGGCCGCCCCAATGCGGGCAAGAGCACGTTGTTCAATCGCCTGACGGGCACGGATCGAGCGATCCGATCCGCGACGGCCGGCACAACGCGCGACCTGCTGTCGGCGCCGCTGACGCTGGAAAGCGGAGAGATGCTGCTGCTCGACAGCGCCGGGCTCGACGAGGACATCGGAAGCGATCCCGCCGCCGGAACTGCCGGTCCGGAGCATCGCGCGCAGGCGGCGGCGCGACAAGCCCTGCGCCGGGCCGACGCCGTCGTGCTGGTGACCGACGCGACGGAACCGGTGCATCCCGCGGATCTGGCGCTGCTGGGGGAAGCGGCCGACCGTTGCGCGTGCATCGCCGCCAACAAGATCGACCTGGCGAACGCCGCACAACGGGCGTGTTGGGCCGATCCGACCGTGGCCGGACACGTGGTGGTCGCGATCAGCGCCCTGACCGGCGAGGGCATCGCGGCCCTTCGAGCGAGCCTCGATCACCATGTTTTCACAGGATCGAAGCCTCACGGCCGGGCGACCCTGGCCCTGTCAAATCGCCAACATGAGGCGCTTCGCGAGGCCTGTGAAGCCCTCGAAGCCGCGCTGCGACTGTGCCGTCAGGTTTCCGAGGGACACGAACCGACCGAGTTGATCGCGATGGAGATTCGCACGGCCATGAACGCGCTATCGCACCTCACCGGCGAAGTCATGACCGAGGATCTGCTGGGACGTATCTTCGCGCGGTTCTGCGTCGGGAAGTGAAAAAATCAAGGGTCGAAGAGTTGACGGTCGATATAATTTTATGATGCAAAAGGGCAGAAACCCTTTGACAATCTTTGCCGCGTCGTTAATCTGATTGTTGAAAGGAGGTGACGACCATGGCGAAAAAGCGCAAGAAAGCCGCCAAGAAGGCAGCGAAGAAGAAAGTCGCACGGAAGAAGAAATAAGTTTCGCAGCCTGAGTAGTACACGGGAAGGTGCCCTCGCCACGGCGGCACCTTCCGTTTTTTTGCGCATTTTCCTAACAAAAACGGCCAATCTGAACTCGCGGCGACTGGACGCGGGAACGAAAAACCCTCACCTGGAGTCATTCCGGATTTCGGTCACGACCGGCGCCGGACAACCCCCGAACCGAACAACGCCGGCGAGGGGAAAAACACAGGCCGTCGGCGGCTTTGCTTCTGAACCGTGTCGGATGAAATCGCTCCGAGCAGCGCGCGGGCGGTGATTCGCGGAATCTTCGACCCCCCGCGCCTGAATGATGTAAGGTCCCCCAAAGGGCCCTTTGGCGAAAAATCGTCACCTGTTCCTCGCGTGTTTGTCGGCGGGTCGAGAAGGCGGTTACAATCGCCCGAGATGGACCGGTTTCGGTGGTCCGCGACCCAATGAGGAGCCTGATGGAGCAGCCTCCGCGCAAATTCCGCCGATCTCCGACCTGCGAGTTGGGCATGCAACCCGTGCGGGGTCGGTTCCCTACGCGGCGCGGAGGTTCGGCCGAGCACTGATCTATGTCCGCCAAACGTAAAGGACACGCCCCGACCCGCCGTCCCGCCCCGCGGGGGCGCGATTGGACACGGCTTCCGGACGAAAAGCTGCTGGACCTGCGGCTATGCGACCTGGGCGTCGACTTGAACGCCCCGTTCCTCAAGGAGTGCATCGATCAGGTACTGGAGGAACTGGAGCAGCGGGGGTTGACGTTCAAGCCGCATTTCTGGATGTCGGCCGAGTGGTTCACGCCGGACGGCGTTCCCGGCTGTGCGGTTCCGTTCTATCTGGCGCACCCGCGGCTCATGCGGCTGGAACGCAAGCAGATGCTGGACGTCGAAGGGGGCACGACGAAGGACTGTCTGAAGATTCTTCGTCACGAGGTCGGGCACGCGATCGACCACGCCTATCGGCTGCACCGGCGGCGCAAATGGCGGGAGGTTTTCGGCAAATCCTCCAAGCCCTATCCGGAGTTCTATCAGCCTTGGCCCTACAGCCGCCGGTACGTGCTGCACCTGGATTATTGGTATGCCCAAGCCCATCCGGACGAGGACTTCGCCGAGACGTTCGCGGTCTGGCTTTGGCCGCGGTCGGGCTGGCGGAAACGGTATCAGGGCTGGCCCGCCCTGCGCAAGCTGGAGTACGTCGACGAACTGATGGGGGACATCGCCGACCGCAGACCGTTGGTCACGAACCGCAGGGTACACGAGCCCTTGTCGCGGATCCGCCGGACGCTCCGCGAGTACTACGCGGAGAAGCAGA
>JAPKGY010000739.1 GCA_026647385.1 Phycisphaerae bacterium
CGGGCGGCTGGCTGATTCGCAGTTCCGTCGCGGCGTGAAGAATCACTCCGCTGACGGCCAAAGCGGAAAGCCACGGCAGCACGGCGATACGGAGGGAACCATCACACGCGGCACGGATGAGAGCATAGGCGCCGAGCAGGAAGAGAGCGGTTTTGGTTACACTTGTGGCTGCCCGTGCCGCGTTTGCGGAAGCCGCGATTGACAGCAGGCAGATCGCGAGGAAGACCCACATGCAAGCCGGCGGCCAATACCGGTCAAGAGCGGATCGTGCGGGGCGCGAGAGGAAGGCCGCCGACATCAAAGCAAGCCACAGGATTACGAGCAGATTGGCGGGCCAGAAGAACCGCATCGCGGGGACATCACCGGCGGGCCAGCCGTGCAAAGCGACGGCCGGCGGCAGCAGGAAGGCCAGCAGTGCCGCTGATTTCCGAAACCAGGCGGGTAACGGTGGCGAACCCTGCTTGTTGACGGCTGCCGGAGGCGACTGTGTCATGGGTGCAGGCCCCCAAACGCCACCATGATGGCGATCCCGCAGGCCAGGCTCGCTCGAAGCCAGTAGGAGCGCGACAAGGTAACCGCCCCTGCCAGGACGATGACCGAACCTCCCAATCGTCCCAGTACAGCCCGATCCGATTCCCATCCAAAACCATAGAACGGGTGCAACAAGACGAGCAGGAACAGGGCGTGTATCGCGATGAGGAGGATGGCCAGCAGCACATGCTCAATGCTAAAGAGATGCCCGGGCCGCCATCGCCGGTTCATCAGCAGGCCCAGGCCGATCAGGGCAGTTGCGGGCAAGTGAAGCGACACGCGCAGCGAGATGGTTTTCATGTCGGGAGTCGTCATGCTTACCGCGAACACGGCTGCATAGGTCAGCCAAATCAGATAGAGGAACGTCGCGGCCTGCACGCTCGATGCGATAGCCCCGCGTACGGGCCGGAGCAGCCAGAGACAGGCGGGCAGCAGCCAGAGTGGATGCGCCACCCGCAAATCCGCGTCCGCGGCATGGGCAAGGCCGATCAGCAGGAGCGATCCCAGCCACATCAGGATCAGGCCCAGGTCGATGTGCCCGGCCACAACGTCGGTCGTGCTCGCGTGGGGGCCGCCGTCACCCGGACGGCGCGTGAGGAGCCCTGGAAGCGGCGAGAGAGAGGGGTCGTTGGGCGCGGGAATGGGCTCGGCGGTCGCAGGGCCGACCCGTCGCCGCCTCCGCGAGTTCTGAACTGAGTCCGCCGCAGTGGTCGCAGGCTCGATGCGAGTCGTCCCGCTTCCGAGGACCAGTCGACGGTAAAGGTCCAGCATCGCCGCCACCTGGCTATCGAGGGTGTGACCGTCGGCGACGTACCGCCGAGCCTGCTGGGTCAGTTGATGAGTCAGCGCCCGATCGGCCAGGCAGCGAAGAATGCAGTGCGCCAGATGGTCGACCCGCCCCCATTCATAGAGCAGGCCGGTCCGCGCGTTTTCGATGAGGTCCCGGCTGCCCGGCACATTGCTGGCCACGACCGCGACACCTGCTCTCATCGCCTCCAGGAGGACATAGGGCATCCCCTCGGCCTGGGAGCAGAGTGCGCACACATCGAACAACCGGAGAAGGCGGTCGGCATCCCGGCGATAGCCGATCAGGTGAACGGCCTCATTCAATCCGAGGGAGCGGACAAGTCGCTTCAGCCGCCCGCGGTCCGGACCATCGCCGGCGATGACGAAGCGGGCCTCGGGCACTCGCTTTCGGACGCTCGCGGCCGCCAGGATCAGGTGGTCCACACACTTATAGCGCGTCAGGCGGCAGAGCGTTCCCACAACCGGCACGTCCTGGGGAAGTTCCAACTCGTGCCGCAGCGCTTGCAGAGGACCGGCCTGCTCGGAACCTTGAGGCGGCAAGCCGTTGGGGATCACGACCGAGGGGACGCCGGCCAGGATTTGCATCGTTGTCAACCGCTCGGACTCGGAGACGAGCATCAAACAGTCGGTCCACCGCCCCAGCGCCCGTTCGATCCCGCGGCACGCAGCCGATCCAAGGCGGGAACGCTCTCGCATGAAGGGGAAGCAATGCGGAGTGTGGATCACCGCGGGGACAGGGGTGAATCGGGTGGCCAACCGCCCGAGAAGTCCACCTTTGAAACAGTGCGTGTGAACCCAATCGAAGGATTGCTCCTTGAGAATGGAAACCAGCGTCGCCAGTGCCGACAGGTCGCGCAACGGGTGCGGCCCTCTGGCCATGGGCACCTGATGTACGCGTACGCCGGCCTCGCGGAGGTAATCAAGGTCCTCTTGTTGTTGTGAGCTTCGCCTCGGGCAGCAGGCGAGGGAGACGTCGAGGCCGGCTGCTCGCTGCGCGGGCAGAACGTGCTTCAGGAAGGTGACCACGCCACCGTCGAAACCCTCGGTGACGTGCAGCACTTTCAGAGGAGAGCCCGACGGTGCCGCTTCCGCGGCCGGCTCTCGACCAACCAGGCTCGCACGGCCTGACGACGTATCCTTCGCGCCGGCGAAACGAGGAAGGTCCCCGAGCCTCTCCGGACAGGTAACCCTTTCGTCACCCATGTGCTTGGACACGATTCGCCCTTTCGAGAAGTCCGATGAGCGTCTCACCGTTTCGGTCCAGGCTGAACCGTTCAGCCAGACGTTGGCGACCGGCGGTCGCC
>JAPKGY010000074.1 GCA_026647385.1 Phycisphaerae bacterium
CCGGAATTCAAGGCTGAGTCCGCCCCTGCGTAAACCGCGCGGCCAGGGGATGATCCGTTTTCTTTTCGATTTTACATGGCAATGGAAAGTCGACTCGATATCGGCGAGGAGGCGCGGCGGAAGGTGACCCACGCCCTGTACGACGGCGGGCACATGATGTACCACAACCGGCCTTGCCTGGCCAAGCTCAAGGATGACGCCGCCGCGTTCTTCGAGTCGGCCATCCCGCGGCCATAGCCGCCGCGGGTCCAGGGCCGCCCCCCAGCCGCCAAGGCGCCCCGGGCGTCCCTCGATCCATACCCCGGCAGGAATAATTGCAGCCAGGATGGTTACAGGACCGATCCGCCCGGCCCGGCCGCAAAAAACATGGGCCCTCGCCATGTTCACAGGAGAAGTCCAGCCTCCCAAACGTTAGAATTCTGTAGCCGGAGCCGATCGATCGCTTTCGCCAGAACGTCGCCACCCTAAAGAGTTACGGCGCTCCCGGGAATGCGATCGGTCGATTGGAGTTGCGAGAGAACACGGCGCATCCGCACAGGGGCGGCAGGATAATGGAAACAATCTCTTCACGTCGGGTTCCGGTCGTCGCTGGCGGCTTGCTCGTACACGCCTGGCTGGCGGCAACCGCCCTGGCGTGGGCCCCGGTCGCACCCGGCATCGAGTACCAGGAGTTCTACCTGCCCGACCCGAACGTCGTCTACGTCGCCCGGATGGATCGGCACAATACCCAGTGCTACATCGACTCGGGCATCGCCAACAACCGGATCAACGGCACGGCCCAGACACCTCCGAGTCAGGCTGCCCTCTTCGACGACGCGGTGAACTACTGGGGCCAGGATTGGGGACATCGCAACGACGTGATCGTGACCATCAACGGCGACTACTGGGATACGAGCGACTACCTCCCGCTCTCCGGCCAGACCATGACCGGCTGGGGCATCAAGAACGTCGGCTCCGCTGCCTACTTCGGATGGACCCAGGCTCGTTTGCCCGGCGCGGGCGTCGGGGCTCTTTCAAACATGCGCGTCCGGTACGCCGGCGGCGCATCCCAAACCATCGACGACATCAATGTCCCCCGCACAGCCGACCAGCTCATCCTGTACACCAATCACTACGCCGCAGTCACCCCCGCCAACACGACCGGCCTGGAGGTTCTGGTGGAAATGACCCGACCGGTGGGCTCGGTCCGCTCGGGCGACGCCGTCGTCGGCTACGTGCGAGCCATCCGTCCGAATCAGGGCTCGACGAAGATCCCGTTCGATCACGTCGTGCTGTCGGCCGCCGGAACCGCCGCCACCACACTGCAAAACAACGTCGCACCAGGCGACCGCATCTCGATCAGCATGGCTTTTTACACTTACGGCCAGGACTGGAGCAACCTGTACGCCGCGGTGGGCGGTTTGTTTCTACTGTCGTCGGTCGAGTCATCCGGCGCCCAAGCGGTTCCGATGGGCGGCCTCGTCGCACCTCGGACAGCCTCGGCCTACAACGATGACTACGTTTACTTTGTTGTCGTGGACGGCCGATCCGCCACCAGCATCGGCATGGACTTCAGCGAACTGGCCTACTTCTGCCGGACGACCCTCGGAGCCAAGTTCGCCATCTCGCACGACGGCGGGGGGTCCTCCTGCATGGTGGTCAATGGCGTCGTCAAGAACGATCCGTCCGACGGACATCCGCGATCGGTACCCAACACCCTGATGATGTGCATCAATCAGCCCAAGGTCCAGTCCACCTCCTTCAAGAGCGGCGACACGGTCAAGGCGACCGGCACGACCACGTTGTACTCCGGGCCCGGATCGAATTTTCTGAGTTTCGGCTCCGTCGCGTCCAACACGACCGGCACCCTCCTCGACCATTCGCTGCGCGGGGTCTACGCGAAGGGCTACCCCTACTGGAACGTGGACTTCAGCGGCACGACCGGTTGGGTCAGAGAGAGCAATCTGACCCGGACCGCCGCCAGCAATCTGCCGGTCATTACCGCACATCCTGCCGACGTCACCGCCTGCCCCACGACCGGGGAGGCCGTCTTCTTCGTATCCGCCAACGGGACCGGCGTCCTCCGGTACCAGTGGCAACACCACGGCGTCGACCTGGCCGAGGGCGGGCACTTCAGCGGCGTCAACACTCCCGTCCTCACCATCACCCACATCGCCGACGAGGACGCCGGCAGCTACCGCTGCGTCATCACCGACGACAACGGTTCCATCACTTCCTATTCCGCCGCGCTGGTCCTCAAGGCCCACACGGTCATCAAGAAACACCCCGCGCCGGCGGAGGCCTATCCGCTGGGCAGCCCGAATTCCGCCACGTTCTCCGTTGTCGCCGTCGGCGAGGGGACCGTGACCTACCAATGGCAAAAAGGGACGACCGACCTGACCGACGATGGGCATTACGCCGGCTCGACCACCTCCACGCTCACCCTCAACAATGTCGACAGCCGCGACAGGGGCGATTACCGATGCCGGGTGTCCGCCCTGTGTGAGACTGTTTACAGCAATTCAGCCACTCTGTCAGTCATTTCGGCCGACCTCGACGGGGACGGAGACGGCGACATGGACGATTTCGCCCAATTTCAGAACTGCCTGGGCGTCTCCGAGCCCAAAATCAACGCCCCGGATTGCGTCAAGGCCGACATGAACGGTGACGGGCTGATCAAGGCGATCAGCGACCGCGAGCCCTTCCGCGATTGCATGACCGGCCCGGATATCCCGCTCAGGCCCGGCTGCTGAGCAACCCCGAGCCACCCAACGTCGTATAATCATCTAAGCCTTCGTCCGGCGGCGGACGTGCTCGAGATGCTGTACGCCCGGACTTGGTTCGTCCCCCATCCCGGCACGGACGCGGGTGGAGGCCGTCCCGCTTGCGGACGGGCCTGCCTTGGTGTACACTGAAAGTAAGTGCGGGTGAATGGCAGGCTCTGTGCGGCACCGCGCCTGCCAGCCAGGGTTGGCCACGTCCGATCGAGGTACGACAACGTATGAACCTCCTGCTTTACATGTTCAAGAGCAACGGGGAGCCGAAGGCTTTCCACATCGAGCAGGGAAAGACGGTCATCGGCCGCCGGGACGACTGTGACCTCCGGATCCCGCTCAGCCAGATCTCGCGCAAGCACGCCATCCTCACCGTGGATGAGAAGAAGGTCGTCCTGAAGGATCTGGGCAGCGCGAACGGGACCTACATCAACAACAAGCGGATCTCCGAGGAAGAGCTCAGGCCGGGCGACCACATCGTCATCGGGCCGGTCGTTTTCACGGTCCAGATCAACGGGGAGCCCGCGGAAGTCCGGCGGGTCCGCACCCGCCTTGAAAGCCGCCAGGCCGGCCTCGGAGAGAGCGGCCTCATGGGCGGCAGCGACGCCCCGATCGGCAAAGAGGATAGCGACTACGGGATCACCCCCAGCGAGGTCGAGCAGGACCCGATCAGCGAACTCGAAGCGATGGCCGGTGCCGACGACACCAAGCAGATCGATCTCGACTCCTCCGACTACGACCTCAGTCTCGACGACTCCAAGTCCGATTGAGCGGGCAGATGCGCCGGCCGACGACGGCCTGTCCGAATGAATCCGCGATGATCCACGGCGCTCACGGGTACGAACGAACGACCATCGATGTCGATATCCTTATCACGGCGCAAGGTCTGGAAGCGGCTCACCACTCGCTGGACGGCCGGGGCTATCTTCCCGTATTCCCCGGAAGCAAGTCCCTTCGCGACACGGAGACGGGCGTTCGCATCGAGTTCCTGGTATCCGGAGGCTATCCGGGCGACGGCAAACCGAAACCGGTGACGTTTCCGGACCCGAGCCGGACATCCGTTGAAATCGACGGCATCCGCTATGCGAACCTGCCGGCCCTGATCAAGATGAAACTGGCCTCGGGCATGACCCATGGCGGCTGATTGCGAGACCTGGCGGACGTTCAGGAATTGATCCGAACCCTGGAACTGAACGCCGAGTACGCCGAAAACCTGAACCCGTACGTCCGGGAGAAGTACAAGGAGCTGTGGGCGGGAGTGCGGGCCGATCCCGCGACCGATGAGCACCGCTGAACCGCCCCGCTTCCCGCCAGCCCGCCCGATCACGACGCCCCCCGGCCATCGGCGCCCGGAAAGCTGATTCGCGGCGTTTCGCACCCCCTACCCCCGGGCTGAGGGCGCGACTACACTGGAGCGATGCCCGCTCCGACCGGACCATCCGTATTCGAACAACGCGTCGAACTCTATGACGCGCTCATCGACTGGCCCAAACGCCTGGCGAACGAAACCCCGTTTTACCGCCACTGGTTCGAGACCGTGTCCGCCCGGCGAGTGCTCGACGCCGCGTGCGGGAGCGGACGCCATGCAGCCCTGTTTCACGAGTGGGGTCTGCACGTGGAAGGCGCCGACGCCAGCCCCGCGATGATCGCGTGGTGCAGGCGGCGTTATGGCGAAACCGCGGACCTGCGCTGGGTCGAGCGATCCTACACGCAGCCGCCGAGTCCGCCCGGGCGATTCGACGCGGTCATCTGCGTCGGCAATTCGCTCGCGCTGAGCCGGGAACAGGACGACCTCGCGCCGGCGCTGGCCGCCATGCTCGCTTCGCTCCGTCCCGGCGGCGTGTGCATCGTTCAGGTCCTCAACCTCTGGCGTTTGCCCGACGGCCCCACGCAGTACCCAAAATGCGTCCGCGTCCGACTCCCGATCCAACCCGGGCCCTCCGAAACCGGCACGGACACCCGAATTGAGCACCGCACACCCGACAAACCCATCAGAGCCGGGTTCTATGAACCCGGTCACTTCTGTGAACCCGGTCACTTCCGTGAACCCGGTCGCTTCTGTGAACCCGATCACTTCCGTGAACCCGATAACCTCTATGGAACTGATTCTTCCTCTAAACCCAGTGTCCCCCCTGAGCCCGGCCCCCTCGGTGGACCCGGTTCGCAGGGCCCCACCGAACCTGCTCCCCTCGCGACCGATCACGTCCTGCTGAAATCGATCCGCCGCGCCGGCTCTTGCGCTTTCATCGAGCTGGTCGACGTGCAACTCCTGCCGGACGGCACGGCCCGGCGCGAAGTGCAGAGCGACTCCTTCGTGGGCCTGCGTTCGGAGGACCTGGCCGCCGCCGCCACCGCCGGCGGCGCGACCGGCGTCGCCATCTTCGGCAACTACCAACACGAGCCCTATGCCCCGGAGCGCAGCCCGGACATCATCCTGGTCTGCCGAAAGGCATAGCTGAGTGAGAAGTGCGTCACCCCTCGCGCAGGCCTCTGCTCCCTCGGTTCCAACGCAATCCTGGAATCCGTCGGTTCGTCTCGCCGCGGTCGTCGCCCCGGCGCCCCGGAGGGATCTTCCACGTTGGGACTTCGGCATTGGCTCGTTGTTCGTCATTTGGGCGCAACTCGCCAGCCGCGGGGCAAAATGGGGACGGGCACCGCCTCGGAACGATACGTCAGGGGGTAGGGTTTGGCCGAGAACAAAGAACGTCCCGTCGCCGGAGATCCTGCACGGGCGGAGCCAGTCCCCATTTTGCCCGCCAACGCATGCTCCGTGGGGGTAGCCGGCGAGTTAGGACCTTGTCATTCGACGTCAGACATTGGACATCGGGGATTGGGCATCGCCCTGCGCGCGGAAAGGCCGCCCCCGATTGGCCATCTCGGGTTTCAAATGGGGAGGACGCCCGCAAACGCGCGCCGCGTGTCGACCCTACTTCTTTCCGGGTCGTCCGGTTTTCCCGGACAGGCGGGCACGCACTTCACGGTCGACCGGCTGGCCGTTGTGGCGGATGGCGTCGACGGTCACGTTCTCGACATCGTGTTCGGCGCCCGCGCCCCGAACATACGAGCCCGGCGTGCAGGGGCCGATGATGTCGATGTCGGCGAGGTGAACGCCGTCGATCGAGCCCAGTTCCGAATCCTGGCTGTAAGACGTTTGGCCGACCACGACGACCAGGAGCAACGGACAGTAACGGTCGGCCGGGTCGGGCACATAGCGTTCGTCTCGCCTGGTTTGCAGCCGCTGACGGACCGGAGCAGGGTCGATCTCGAAGCGGATCTTCTCGAAACGCACGTTGCGGATTCTCGCCCGGTCGCCGCCGTGAACGTGCATCGCGGAGTCGGCGGTGCGGATGATGTCGCAATCGCGGAAGACCACGTCGGCGATCTCCGGCCCGCAGGTCTCCGGCCCGATCGCCAGAGCCTTGCCCCAGTCGTTCCAGATGACGCATCCGCCGGCGAACACGTTCCGCACCGGCTGCTGTTCGCAGGATTTGAGGCCCTTGACGATCAGGCTATCGTCGAACGAGCGGATGAAGCAGTTCGTGATGGTGATGTCCTGGCTGTTGACCACGTCGATCCCGTCGCTGTTGTACCGCCACAGGCCAATGAGCTTGAGGTCGTTCATCTTCACGTTCCGGCATTTAGCCGGCACGACCGTCCAACTGGGCGGATCGCGCAGCACGAGACCATCGACGACAACGCCCTCGCAGTTGTGCAAGCCGACGATCCCGTGAAACGCCCCGCGCTCGAACGAAGCGGCGTCGAGGATGCCCCGGCCGACAATGCGGATGTTCCGGGCATCCCGGGCAACGACGTACCCGTGGGCCACCGCGCCGGCGGCCACGTACACGGTCTGGTTGCTTTGCAGCTCGATCCTGCCGGGTTTGTGCACGCCGGGGCCGAAGTAGCGAACCGCCGGATCGTCACGCCTGGGCCGCTCCTGCTCCAGGGGGCTGGCGAACAGGTGCAGAGCATGGTGCGGCCCGTCGAGTTCGACGGTGCAGTGCGCAGGGCTCGGGAGGATGAACGAAATGCGCCGGCCATCGATTTTCGGCCTGATCCCCAGACGGGTCGGTCGCACCGCCGCTGTCTTGGGCGCCCGTGCAGCCACAACCTCCACCCGGACCGCACCGGCCATGTCCCAGTAAGCGAACGAAGCCAGTTCCGTCTGATCGAGGGGTCGCTGATAACCCGGCCACACCTGGTTGAGTGGAACAGCCGACACCCGACAACGGTAAACCGGCGTCGGCCGGTCCTCCACCGTGACCGTGTAATCGGCGGAGAGTTCCTCGCCCACGGGCGCGGGCGCGACGAGGACCGCGGCGGCCGGTCGAGTGCCGGCGGGTGAGGCTGCGTGGACCGCGGACACGGTGAAGCTGATGAACGACAACGACAGGACCAGCGCGCGCGAAGAAGGACGCGGAGACCCGGCGATGCGGGGGCGCGGGGGAGCAATTGTCTCGGGGATGGCGCAGGCCGCGTAGCGCCGCCCGAGATACGTGCGGCTTGGGAACAGTGGTGATGGGTGAGGCGTGAAAAGATCACGAGGGGCGTTTTGCATTTCACCTGCTCGTTTTTCGTGACAATGGATAACTCACACTGGCCGATTGTATCCGTCGACGTGCCGTAACTCCGAAGAGCCGCGGCTCTTTTATCCCCGAATCGGTCAGCTTGAGTGCGTAACCTGTGCCGATGCCGCGCGATCGCGCCACCCCGCCTCGGGCGAGGATGGCGCCGGCCGGCATGATAACCATCGGGTCGCCGGTTCACCAGAGCAAATGGAGACACGCGGAGCGCAGATTCGTGGCGGCGATAGCGTATAATAACAGCCGAGACCGGGAAACCGACCACGAACTGAGGAGAACGCATGTCAGTCGATGCCGCCATCGCCGTCTTCGACCGCAACTACGACGCCTTCGTCGAGGACCTCGGGACTTTCCTGCGGTTCCAGTCGGTTTCCGCGCAGAGCGATCATGCGGGGGACATGGTCGATTGCGCCCGGTGGATCAGCCGGCAACTGGCGACCGCGGGACTCGACGCGCATATCGTGTCGACCGACCGTCATCCGGTAGTCTTGGCGGACAGCGGGCCCGTACCCGATGCGAACGCGCCGACGCTGCTGTTCTACGGCCATTATGACGTTCAGCCGCCGGGCGACCTGAAACTGTGGGAAAGCCCGCCCTTCGAGCCGACGATCCGCAACGGCGCGATCCACGCCCGCGGCAGCGCGGACGACAAGGGCCAGGTCATGACCCACCTGACGGCCATGCGCTGCTGGCGCGAGACCGGGATGCCCTGGCCCGTTCGGGTGAAGTTTCTCATCGAGGGGGAGGAGGAGATCGGCTCGCCGAGCCTGCCCGACGTGCTCCGCAAGCGGGTCGACGAACTCGCCTGCGATTACGTCGTTCTGAGTGATACCGCCAAGCTGAACGCCGAGACGCCCTCGCTGGCCTACGCAACCCGGGGCCTGATCTACAAGGAGATCGAGATCGAAGGCCCTCGGCGAGACCTGCACAGCGGGCAGTATGGCGGGGCCGTCGCCAATCCGGGCAATGTCCTGGCTCGCATCCTCGCCAAGCTGCAAGACGACTCCGGACGGATTACCATTGACGGCTTCTACGACAAGGTTCGCGAGCTGACCGACTGGGAAAAAGCTCATCTCAAGCGGGCCGGGCTGACCGACAAGCAATTACTGGCGGCCACCGGCTGCCCCGCGCCGGCCGGCGAACCGGGCTACACTTCCGCCGAACGCTGCACGGCCCGGCCGACCCTGGACGTCAACGGCCTCCTCACCGGCTACACCGGCGAGGGAGCCGCCACCATCATCCCGAACCGCGCGACCGCCAAAGTCTCGATGCGTCTCGTGGCTGACCAGGACCCGGGTACTATTTCGGAGGCTTTCGACCAAGCTGTCCGGTCCGCCTGCCCCCCGTCGGTACGCCTCTCGATCAGCAACCACACCCATTGTGCCGCATACCTGGCCCCAACGGATTCCCCGGCGATGAAAGCGGCTGCCGCCGCCCTCATGGCGGCTTACGGCAAGCCGCCGGTCTTTACCCGCGAGGGAGGCACCCTGCCAATCCTGCCCCTGTTCAAACAGATCCTCGGAGCCGACAGCGTCATGCTGGGCTTCTCGGTGCCCGACTGCAACCTGCACGGCCCCAACGAATTCTTCCATGTGACGGATTTCCGCCGGGGCACCCAATGTATTCTTCGCTTCATGGGCCTGATGGCCAGTTCCGTGTAACACCTTGTCACCATGATCGCGACGAACTCGCCCTCGTCGATCCTGAGGTCGACGCGATCGAGCGCCCTGACCGCGGCGGCGCCGCTGCCGAAGACCTTGCTC
>JAPKGY010000740.1 GCA_026647385.1 Phycisphaerae bacterium
ATTTCGCCGGAATCCGAAGCGATATCACCCACGAGCGCGCGGTCGCCAGCGTGGAGGCATTCCTCGACGTCTTCCGCACCGCCAAGAGCCCGCAGGAACTGGACCAGATGATCAAGGACCGGTTCGACATCTACATTTCCCGCGGATGCGACGACGCGGGGACCGTGCTGTTCACCGGCTATTATCGTCCGATCTTCGACGGGCGGCTTCAGCCGGACGCCGAGTTCAAGTATCCGCTCTACAAGCGCCCGCCGGACATCGAGGGCGATCCGATCACCGGCGTCTATCAGCGCAAGGGCGGCGGCCTGTACTACACGCGTGCGGAGATCGACAACGGCGCCCTGCGCGGCAAAGGGCTCGAACTGTGCTATCTCCGCGATCGCTTCGAGGCCTACATCGTCACCGTGCAAGGTTCCGGCCAGATCCGTTTGCAGGACGGCAGCCTGTTCGAGATCGGGTACAACGGCAACAACGGCCACGAGTACTCGTCGATCGGACAGGAACTGGTCAAGCAGAACCTCATCGCCCCGGAGCAGCTCTCCCTGCAAGGGCTGATCCGGTACTTCAGGGAGAACCCGGACAAGCTCGACTGGGCCATGTCGATCAACAAGCGGTACGTGTTCTTCACGCCGCGCAGCGGCGGGCCTTTCGGCAGCCTGAACGTGCCGGTCACGCCGTTCCGTTCGATCGCCACCGATAAGGCGGTCTTCCCGCGCGCGGGGGTGAGCTTCCTGATGACCCAGGTGCCGGCCAAGGGCGCCGCCGGCGAGATCCGCAACTATGCCTACGAGGGCTTCGCATGCGACCAGGACACGGGCGGCGCAATCCGGGCCGCCGGCCGATGCGACCTGTTCATGGGAACAGGCCCCGACGTGGGCGAACTCGCCGGCCGAACCATGGCCGAGGGCAAGCTCTATTACATCTATGTGAAGCAGAACGGAACGCCATCGAGCATGCTCGCAACCCCCGATTCGCCGTCGGCGGCTGTCGATGTGCCGGAGGGGAACGTGGGATCGTGATGGCCAAGGAAACGTCTAATGACTGAGCTCTAATGCCTAAAGAAGGCCTAAGGCCCAATGACCCGAACGAAGCGTCATCCTGCACGGGAGCCATCTTCCCCGCAATTCGTCATTGGTCATTCTTTAGACATTAGGCCTTGGACATTTTAGTCATTGCCTATCATCGCTGATTCCTACGAGGCGGCCGTCAGCCCCATCGCCCCTTGGTCCCCGCTGGCACCGGCGGCCACCCAACTCCGCATGGCGGACAGCGTCTGCGACCATTTCGTCGACAGCCTGCGCTTGAGGAACGCGGCGTAGAGTCCGTCCATGGCTTCGATCGCGTGGCGAAGGTGCTCGACGCGGTCCTCGAGGATTTCGCGCGGGCCGACGTTGTCCGCTTCGGGCGGCGGGAGCCGCAGACCGGTGAAGTTCATCGCGTCGCCGCGGACGGTCAGGCTGTAAGCGTCGCCGTTGACCGCGATCTGCAGCCCCGCGCGCACCGGGCGCTTGCCGCCCGCCAACGCGACGGGGGACTCCGGGAGGCGCGTCGGGCCGTCGGCCGAGATCGTCAGCGTCCCGTTCATCTCGAAAGCGCATTCCAGTTGCAGCGATCTCTCGAACAGGACGGTTACCGAACGCCCCTGGCCCACCTGGACCGTCGGCGACTCGACGTGCGAGGCGTACCACAGCCAGGCAAGCCACTCCGCCCCGAGGAAGTCCCGGCTGCGACCCTCCGCCGGGTTGACGAGTTCGTCGTCCCGGGGCGCCCCATGCGGCGGACTCACGAAATGGGCCGGCCTGCAGTCGTCGAATGCGCCGGCTTCGCCGGTCCGCCCCGCCCAGCGGGCAGCCATCTCCCCGGCGGACAGCGGCGTCACCGCCCGATCGAACGTGGTGTGGAACAGGGTCATGAACTGTTCGACGGCCGTCGGGCTCGCCCCGCCGAGGTAGACCTCACCTCGTCGCAAGTCCCAGAACACCGGCAACTGCTTCATCCGCCGGAACACGCCCTTCCTGGCTTCGGCGTCGGCCTGGGCGACGGCTTTCTCTCTCGCCTCGCGTCGCTGGGCCTTCGACAAAAAGTCGCGACCTTCGGCTTCGAGCACGGCTTCCTCGTTCATCCGCTGGTAGCTGCGAACGAGGTCGGCCGGCGGCTTGTTGGTATCGATCCGCAAAGCGAAATGGAGCCCGTCGGCCACCGCGTTCTTGGCGAGATCGAAACGGGTGTCCAGAATGTGCGTACCCGTCACCCAACCGTAGCAGGTCCGGTCGGCCGTCTGGATACTGTCGGCGTTGATCGAGTAGGCGGCGAGTCGCTCGATCAGGTCCTCGTCCACCCGATCCAAAAGCCCGCCCTGAACCGCAAATCGCTTGAAGGTGACCGCTCCACTCGCAAAACCCATGACACACCGCCCTGACCGTCGGCCGGTCGACTCAATCGCACTGAAAAACGTTCTGAGAACCGGTGCCCGATGGATTCGCGCCTGATCCGACTGGACACCGACGCCACACACAGGCGAATCCCGGTGCATGTGGATACGCCATCGGACAGGCTGTGTCAAAAGAGTCCGTAACCCGGAATCGGACGGGTTGTGAGTTTTCCGGACGGTAATCCGCCGGTGAGACATCTGGAGGGCTCA
>JAPKGY010000741.1 GCA_026647385.1 Phycisphaerae bacterium
TCGCGATGTTCCGATGAACGACCACGTTCGAGCCCTGAAAGCACTGGCCGAAAAGAAGAGACTCAGCGCTCTCGCCGAGGCACTGCGACAACGGTATCCTTCACTGGGGCAATAGGAGATCGAGCCATCATGAAGATCGTCGAAAAACCCTGGGGGCGGGAATTGTGGATTGCCCACACCGACCGGTATGCCCTCAAGATCATTGAGGTCAAGAAGGGGACTCGTTCCAGCCTTCAGTTGCACGTCAGGAAGCACGAGCACATCTATGTCGATTCGGGCGTCGTGCGGGTGGAGTGGGAAAACGACCAGGGCGGCATGGAGACGTTGATCCTCAAACCGGGCGACGTGGTTGAAAACAAGCCCGGCCGGAAACATCGCACCATGGCCCTCGAGGACGCACGTCTGATCGAGGTGAGCACGCCCGAGTTGGATGACGTGGTACGCCTTGAAGACGACTACAAGCGGGGATAAAGCACACCCATGAGGCACAAGGTCGTACTATTCGGGGCGGGAGCCACCGGGCGCGGGCATGTGGGTTTGTTGGCCTGGCAGGCGGGCTGTGAGATGGTCTTTGTGGACAAGAAGCCCGAGCTGGTCAAGGCCCTCCAGGCTGCCGGTCGTTACGTCGTCAAGATCTACGGTGGTGAGGCCGACGGCCGGGAGATCGCCGTCAGCGGTTACCGGGTGTGCCACAGCCTGGCGCGCGAAGCCATTGCCCGCGAGATCATCGATGCCGACCTCGTGCTGACCGCGGTTTTCGATCCCAATCTCGCCGATGTGGCCGAAACCCTCGCCTTGGCCGCATCTGCTTGCCGCCAGGCGGGCAGGTCAAAGCCGCTCAACTGCATCGCTTGCGAAAACATGATGGACAGTTCCTCCCGGTTGGGCCGCCACGTGCGATCCCGTCTGGCAGGCGAGGACCTGGCATATTGTGAGCGGGTATTCGGTTTCCCCGACTGCATGATCAGCCGGGTCGTCCCCCGGCCGGAGCCGGACCCGCTGATCATTCTCACCGAGGACTACAACGAGTGGACCGTACGGGCGGAGGCCTTCAAGGGGTCTAAACCCTCGGCTCTGACGGCCATGGAACTGGTTGATAACCAGACGGCCCGTCTCGAGCGCAAGCTCATGATTCACAACGGCGGACACGCCGTCTGCGGCTACCTGGGTTTCCACCGCGGTCACGAATTCATCCATGAAGCGGTCGCCGACCCCGTTGTGGGTCGGGGCGTGCTGGGCGTGCTCGATGAACTCGGCGAAGTCGTCAAGCGCAGGCACGGCTTTTCGGACGAGTCCATCGACGCATACAAACGCGACCTCGGGCGGCGCGGCGCGATCGCCGAGCTGCGGGACCGGATCCTGCGGGTGGTACGCCACCCGATCCGCAAGCTCTCCGATCGTGAGCGGCTCGTCGCACCCGCCAAGTTGGCGGTGGAGTATGGGCTTCCGCGACAGTGGATCGTCAACGGCATCGTGGCGGCGCTCAAGTACCACCATTCCGACGACCCGCAGTCGCTCCAACTCCAGGAGCAGTTGCGTCAAGACGGACTGAGGGCGACCCTTCGCCAGGTATGCTCGATCGAAACTGACTCACCGCTGATGGAGGAGATCGGGCAGGCATGGGCCCAATGGGCGCTGTGAACGGAATGTTCCTGAAGGAGCAGCCGGCATGACTACTGAGGCGCTTGTCCGCGACCTGGAAGCGGCCCTCGGCGAAGTCCCGATGATCGACGTGCATACGCACCTGGTCGGAGGAAAACTCGGTGCGCGCGGACTCCACGACATACTGCTCTATCACATGGTCGTCAGCGATCTCTATGCAGCCGGCTGCCCGAGTGGTGCGCGGCTCGCGCAGTACCCCGCCTGGCCGAGCGTGGAAGAAGCTCATGCCCGCCTCGCCGAGGCTGTCCCGTTCCTGCCCCACGTCCACAATACGAGTTCATCCTGGGCCGTGCGGACCATCCTGGCCGACCTCTATGACTGGCGCGAGCCGATCACCTCGGACAATTGGCAGCGGCTGGACGCCATGGTTCGCGAGCGCGCGGACGACCGTGCGTGGCACCACTCCGTTCTTGACCGGCTTCGCATTCGGCGAAGCGGCACCGAACTCGCGCGCCGCGAAGCCGGCCTCGACGACGATCGCCTGCAATACGCGCTCGAGTGGGGCTTCTTCACACGATGCCAGTGGGGCGAGTACGACACCGCACTGTATGAACTCGAACGCTGCTGGGGACGCTCGCCGGAAAGTCCGACGCCGATCGGCCGGGGCGGTCGTCCACCGGCCGATCGCGTGATTCGAACCCTCGACGACGTTCACGCCGCCATTCGCCACTATGTTGATCGTATTCCCTGCGACCGGATTGTGGCCACCGCCACGCACATCTCCACGGACATCGATTTTCGTCTGGTGAACGATGAGGAAATGTCCGCGGCCCTGAGACGCCGCGGGATGGCCGGCCCCGCCGAACGGGATATCTACGCATCCTACATCAACGAGGCGTACCTGAACGCGCTCGAGGATCATGCAGGCCGAATCGTCTTTCAATTCAGTCTTGGTGCCGAACCATTGCCGTTCGAGACGGGCATGCCCTGGACGAAGAGGTTATCGACCTGGTTGTGGATGGAGAGGTGC
>JAPKGY010000742.1 GCA_026647385.1 Phycisphaerae bacterium
TAAAATCGGCCCTCGCAATACCAACAGGCCGACGTGCTCGATGTGCGACGTACCGGCGCCGGACTCCAACGGCCAGCAGGAGCCGGTTGCGATGCGGGCGCGAAGTGGCGTGGGCATCTTGCCCATGTTTGCCAGGCTGCCGGCGTTTACCACAAGACGGAGGTTCACAGGCTGGGAAGCCCGTGCCGCAGGCCACATCGCAACCGGCTCGGCCAGTAGCATGGGGTTGCGATTTTGGGGGCCAAGGGGCACAATGGTACCAGCCGCCCGGACTCCCTTGAGGCAGGATTTTGAGCTTTCCATCCGTCACCATCATTGTTCCCGTCTACAACGAGCAGCTCTCGCTGCACGATCTGGCCAACGAGATCCGGGCCGTCCGCGACGAGCACCGTCTGGACGTGCAGGTCGTGTTCGTGGATGACGGCAGCACGGACGAGAGTTGGTCGGTGATCCGCACCCTGGCCCAGAGCGATCCGACGTTCGGCGGCCTTCGTTTCCGGCGCAACGCGGGGAAGGCGGCGGTGCTGATGGCCGGCTTCGCGGCCGCCCGCGGCGAACGGATCATCACCATGGATGCCGATTTGCAGGACCCGCCCTCGGAGGTGCCCCGCCTGCTCGAAACCATCGAGAACGGTTTTGACGTGGTCAGCGGCTGGAAGCAGCACCGGCTCGACCCGTGGCACAAGGTCTACACTTCGCGGATCTTCAACAGGCTCATCGGCTGGCTGACGGGTGTGAAGCTGCACGACCACGTCTGCGGGCTCAAGGCCTATCGCCGCGAGGTCCTGCCGCACCTGCGGATTTACGGCGAGCTGCACCGATTTCTGCCGGTCCTGGCCGCCGGCAAGGGATTCCGCGTCACCGAGATCCCGACCCGGCATCGGCCTCGAACGACCGGTGTCGGCAAATACGGCTTTTCGCGATTCACCAAGGGTTTTCTCGATCTGATTACGGTGCTGGTGCTGACGCGTTACCGCTGGCGGCCTCAGCACCTGATCGGCAGTATCGGCATCTGGGCGGCGCTGTTGGGGTTGCTGTGTGCGGCCTGTCCGTTCCTGAGCCGGCACTGGGGCTTTCTGGGCGCTCCGCTGGCGGGTTTGACGCTGGTGGCGATCGGACTCGTCGCGGAGATCCTCATCCACGAGCATCCGCTCGAAGGGCTGTACGATATCGCCGAACGCGTCGGCTGGTGCGACCAGTCGCCGCAGGGATGATCGGACCGATCGAGATGAAGCCATGAGCGTTTTTCCTGAGCCATCCCTGGAGATTCAGCCGCCCGATCAGCCGGTGGCCGCCCCGGTCAACCTGACCGCGCTGTTCCTGGCGCTGGCCGGCGCGTTGATGGTCGGCACGATCCTTCAGCAAAGCGGCGCGGCCCAGGGCGTGAACGACGGCTCGCGCTGGAATACGGTGTACTACCTCGTCGAGCACGGAACGTACGAGTTCCTTCCGGACCACGGCGCATGGTGGGGCAGATCGAACCCGACGGAGCCGCGCCACATCCCACCGTTCGACACAATCGACATGGTGGCTATACCCGATAAAGATGGTCAATACCACTATTATTCGTCGAAGCCGCCGTTCCTGCCGACCGTGTTGGCCGGCATCGTGTGGCTGATCGAGAAGGTCTCGCTGGGCCACGCGGATTTCCGGCTGCATCCGTGGTTTATCATTCGTACGACCACGGTCCTGGTGCAGGTATTGCCGTTGTTGATCGCCTTCTGGCTGCTGGCCAAACACGTCCGCCGGATCGATGATTCGCCTTTCGTTCATGCGTTCTGTCTCGCGGCGATCACAATGGGGACGTACATGACCGCGTGGTCCTACACGCTGAACAACCACGTGATCGCCGCGGCGACGGCCGCCTTCGCCTTGCACGCGATGATCCGCATCTGGTACGACGGCCGGAGGGAATGGTACTGGTTCGCGCTCGCGGGTTTCTTCGGGGCGTTGACCGCAGCCACCGAACTGCCTGCCGGGCTCCTGATGCTCACCATTTTGGTGCTGGCGTTCCTGAAGGACCGGCGACGCGCGCTGGCGGCGGCCCTGCCGGCGGCCCTGATTCCCGCGGTGGCGGCCATCGTCACGAACGTGATCGCCACCGGCCGACTCATGCCCGCCTATACCGACGTCTTCATACCGGGCGGCTGGTACGACTACCCGGGCAGCTACTGGAACAAGCCGCTCGGGATCGACGCCGCCACTGACCCCAAGTCCGTGTATGTCTTCAACCTGGTGCTCGGGCACCACGGTCTGTTCTCGCTGATGCCCGTGTTGCTGATCTGCCTGGCCACGGTCGTTCGGCAGCTCGTGCGCACGGACTCCCAGCGCCGCGGCTTGGCGGCGTTCACCGTGCTGCTGACGGCTGCGATCGTGGCTGTCTATACGATCAAGACCAACAACTACGGCGGCTGGTGCAAAGGGCCCCGCTGGCTCTTCTGGCTCATCCCGGTGTGGCTGCTGTTCCTGGGCGACGGCGTGCGCCTGCTCGCGACCCGCCGCGTCGGCCGATGCGTCTGCATGATCGCGCTGGCCGTCTCCACCCTCAGCATGGCCGACGCCCTCGGCCGGTTGGCGGCATGAATGATGTCGAACCCCCTCCGCGCAAATACATGCAGGGAGACCAGGAACACTTCTTCAGCGGGTGCGTGGGCGAGATCAGCACGTGGCCGGAAGGCAGTTCCTGGGCCACGCGGTATTCGCCGGCCGCCAGCCCAGTGAACGAATAAGCGCCTGTCGCGAGCGTGGTGGTCGAGGGTTCGCCGCCATCTCTAGTGCCGCTGTCGTCGAGGTCCAGGTAGACGGTGACCCCGGCAATTCCGGGTTCGCCCGGATCTTTGGCACCGTTTTTGTTCGCGTCCTCGAATGCAAAGCCCGACAGCTGCGCCGTCGTGGGGTCGGCGAGGGTAACGGCGTAGTCTTCCACCTCGCCGTCAGCTGCGTAGCCGTACGAAAGCACACCCAAAGCTGCAACGGTTGAACTGACTATCCGAAACCGCGAATAGGTAGCGCCAGGATTTGCTGTGGCAGGCACGGCGAAACTCTTGGTGTTTGAACCGGTCGATAGACTTGAATTGGAGAAGACCTGCTCTCCCGAATCGTCAAAGTCGCCGTCGCGGTTGAAGTCCACCCATCCGTACAGACGACCAGAGGCCGAAGCGGTCACCAAGATGCTTTGGGTTTGTCCCAATACCAGGCTAGTGCCCAGGCCTGATATCCCATCGTCGCTGTCCTGAGTGCCCGTACCGGAAGAGGGGCCGTCGGATTCTGTCGTTCGCGCCGAACCCAATAGCGGACCGGTGGGGTTGTGGCGTGCGCCGTTGTTGGCGCGGGTGGTGCGGTAAGTATCGGGCGTATCGCCGAAGTCCAAATCAGCAAAGGAGGTCGCTGAGAATTTGCAAGCCACGTCGGGCAGGCCGATGTTGTTGGGAATCGCGACCGAAAGGGTCGAGCTTGACGCCGTGACCGAATCCGAGTCGAAGGACGTCGCCCCGTCCGTCCAGACGTCGTACCAGTCGACGCTATAGTCCCCCGGCTCCATGCCGGTGACGTTAAGCGTCTTGGTGTTTGGGATGTTTCCG
>JAPKGY010000743.1 GCA_026647385.1 Phycisphaerae bacterium
GTTTGGCTGTATCACAACGGTTAAAAGAGTTTGAACGGACATACAAAAGCACACATGTTCCTGTGTGATGTATAATTACACTTACGTAAAAAAGGTCAAACAAGGAACACAGGCGGTGGTGACGGAGGATGCGGCGGGCAACGCCTCAACCGGCGGTGTGGTCGTCCACGAAGTCGTGGTCAACAGCGAGCCCGCGCCGGCGGGGCGGTTACGGCCGGAGTCGTTTGATCCAGCCACGGGTCGATTGACGCTGCGATTCGAGCCAAGTCTGCGGTTGACGGGGTGAGGGAGTGACCCAAAGTGGCGTGCGCAAGCGGAGATGTGCGCACGCCGAAGGACGAGGATGCCCGCCGCGACGGGTGGACTCCGACGTGGTGACGCGGAGACGTGGGGACAAGGGGGCGCGGGGACAGGGAGACGCGGGGAAGAGAAAGAGGACGGGTTTTAGGAGGTGTGGGTGATGCCGACGTATCCGAATGAAGTGTGGCCGGCGGATTCGGTTATCGAGGAACTGGACGGGACGATGGACGCGAAGACGGGGCTGCCGTTCATCGCCAAGGGCGTGGGGCCGACGAGCACGCCGTCGTACGAGGTGCAGTACAACCGCCGGCAGGCGCGGGCCAACGGCATCGTGGCCGCGATGCGGCAGGGCATGGTGGTGGACGAGGGGGGTCTGAAGGTCGGGGTTTATCCGATCGAGTTCACGTTGGGCGGGTTTCGGCGCTACTTCGACGGTGCGACCGGGGTTTCGGTGCCGGACGACTCGGCGAAGGTGGTGTATCTGGACGGCGCCGCGGAGTTGCAGGTCGCGGACGATTGGCCGACGGACCTGACGAGTTACCTGCCGCTGGCGACGGTCTCGGCGGAGGACGGTGTTCTGAGGATCGATGACCGAAGGCCTCGGACTCTGTATCAGGTTCCGTCGGTTGACGTGAGCGGCACGAAGGACCGCTGGACCGTGACCGCCCACCGGGCGAGCGTGGGATCGGGGCAGTCCAGCCTGGAAGTATTTCAGTTTGACGCTCCGCAGGCCCTGACGCTCGAGCAGGTGCAGGTGTACTGCTCGTCGGTGACCGCCGCGGTGAGCCTGGATGTGAAGGAGGCGGGTGCGTCCGTGTTGTCGGCGGTCGCGGTGCCGGTCGCGGGTGGAGTGGTCAAGCCGACGGTGAGCGATGCGTCGATCGCGTCGGGGGCGGCGGTGACCGTACACGTGACGACCGACGGGAGCGGTTTGGTCTCGGACCTGTCGGTGACGCTGTTGTTCAAGACGACGCCGACCGCGTCGTGAGGCGCCTGCCTGGGCGATCGCGCGAGACGGCGGGGCGCCGATCGAAGCGAAGGACCGCGGGCCTTGGTGATGTCGTACGATCGCACACCGTCATTTAGATCTAACAGGGGTGAATCCGGGAGGGATGGACGATGCGACGGGCGATTGAGGCCGTGACGGCGGCGGCCGGGCCGGACGCGACGCCGGAGCAGATCGAGGCGATGAGCGCCGACCAGATCCGGGCTGCGCTGGCCGACGTGGAGGTCCCGGCCGGGGTCGGCGCCGAGATGCTGAGGCGGTGTGCCGCGACCGGGGTGCGGACTCGGCTTCGCGGCAAAGCGGTGGCGGCCGTACGATCGATGGTCGCCGGGGAGCTCGAGAGATTGGCTGCAAACGATGCCGAGGCGGTCGAGGCGGTGTCGCGGTCGTTTCCCGTGACGATGGACCGGGGGATGTCCGCGGAGCTGCTCACCGCGATCGGGATAACCGGCGTCTAAGGGGGCGATCGGGATCACGAGCGGCGCGAACAAATCCGGGGATCAATCATGCCTGTTTTTTATGTGGACGAATACGGTGACGATCGCAGCGGCGGAAGCGATTCCACGCCGGGGCGTGCTTATTACTTCGATGGGACGGTGCAAGCCGGCAGTCCGAACGTCATTGCATCGGGCACGGACGAGGAACAAGAGGGATTCATCTTTCCGGGCGATCCGCTTTGGACGTTGAATCCCGGCGAGGCCGCGGTCAGGCGGACGGTTGTGTCTGTGAGTGGACACAGCGTTACGGTGACGGGATCTCCGCTGACGGCCGGCGCGGGTCGCACGTTCATCACGTTCCGGCATGGCGACGGCCCGACGGCGGTGGTGCTGGCGACGGTGGACGCCGGCGCGCGGAGGATCGTGATGCTCCCGTCCGGGACCTGGGCGGCGCTGGGTGTTACAGCGGGCCAATGGCTCGTCTGGGACGTGTTGAATGGCTGCGAGCGTCGCGAGGTCGCGAGTGTGGACGGCGCGAGTCTCGTCGTGGCCGACGGCGACTTGACGCCCGGTGTGAATCTCGAGACACGGGTCGGCGGGGCCCTGGGCTCGATCGAAATCGCGGCGAACATCGCCGAGGATTCGACCATCCACGTTCGGAAAGGCGAGTCGGCCTATTACGGCAACTGTTATCTGGCCACGAGTCGCGTCCGGGTCCTCGGCTACAAGGAATCACCGGGCGATGCCGAGCAGCACGCTGGGGACCGCGATTACCTGCCGGTGATCGACGGGGGCGGCAACGATGCGTTCGGGATCGGTTGGGGAGGCGCGGATAGCGTCGTCGTGGCCAACTTTCTATGTCGGAACATGGCGGACACGGGGGT
>JAPKGY010000744.1 GCA_026647385.1 Phycisphaerae bacterium
TTATGAGCCTCTTCAATCACAATAACAAGCGGGCGGGGCAAAACCGTCGCGTCTTTGACGCGATGGTATTCATTTGTCTTTTCCTCCCAAACTTCACGAATACGGCGGGTCAGAATATTATGTTTCCATCGCAGTGTATCAACGTCCACGGTTCGCTGCTGCCCAAGTACCGGGGCGCTGCGCCGATCGCCCGGGCGATTCTGGCGGGCGAGACCAGAACCGGTGTGACCGTCTTTCGGCTCGTCGACCGGATGGACGCGGGGCCGATGCTGGTGAAGCGCGAGACGATGATCGGGCCGTTCGAGACGGCCGAGGAACTGCACGGGCGCCTTGCGGGAGTGGCCTGCGACGCTCTGGACGCCGCCTTGAAGTTGCACGAGCAAACTCCCTTGCCGCCGGGCGAACCCCAGGACGAGGCCCAGGCGACGCGTGCGCCTCGACTCAGCAAGGCCGAGGGACGTATCGACTTCCGACAGCCGGCGGAGGTGGTCGGTCGCTGGTGCCGAGCCCTATGGCCCTGGCCGGGAGCGCGGTGCCGGTTCGTCGGGGCCGACGGCAAGGCGGTCGAGGTGACCCTCTGCAGTGCGACCCCCACCCCCGCGGAGGCGGCTGAGCCGCCCGGCACGATCACCCCGATTCTGACCGTGGCGACGGGGCGCGGCACGCTGGAGATACATACCCTCCAGCCCGCGGGCAAGCGGATCATGGGCTGGCAGGATTTCGTGAACGGCCGGCGAGTCCAACCGGGCGATCGTTTCGTGAGCCTTGAATCTTGATGCAATTCATCGTATTCGTCGCGTTCGCGATCGTTCTGAGCATCCCCGATGCGGGGCCACCCTGGACCACCGTTCGCTCGCCGCTTGGGATGTGGGGGATCACGATCGGGCAGATCCCCCTCGCCTGCCTCGTGGCGGCTGTTTATTCGCGCCGGGTGATGAGGAAACTCGAGCGCGAGCCGGCATGGCTCCCGGGTGCCCAGCGTGTGCTCGCCCGGGGAGGCGCGGCCGTTCGCCTTGCATTGTTCGCGGGCCTCTGCGCGAGCCTCTACCTGACTCCGCTGGCTGGCGTCGTCCGAAGCTGGCCCGCCGTGCACCGGATCTTCGGGCTCGACGAGGTGTTGCTGCTCCTGCCGTTCCTCCTGGCGACGATAGGCTCCTGGGCGGTGCTCTACCCCGCCGACCGGGCGATCCGGCGCGTGTCGCTCGAGTTGCAGCTCTGGGCGGCGGTGCCCGCGCATCCGGTGTGGACCCCCCGCGCGTACCTGAGCTTCATGCTGCGGCATCACGTGCTCATCATTCTCGTGCCGATGCTGCCGATCGTCGTGGCGAATGATTTCGTCGCGGCCTACAGCGGTCCGATCCGCCGGTTTACCCATATCGCGTGGGCGGATCAGGCGGTGCTGGTCGCGCTCGCCGGGGTGGTTTTCTTTTTCGCACCGGTCCTGCTGCGGCTGATCTGGCAGACCTATCCGCTGCCCGCCGGCGAACTGCGCAGGCGGCTGGAAACCCTGTGCGAACGAATCGGTCTGACCTACCGCGAAATCCTCGTATGGCAAAGCGACGGAATGGTCGTGAACGCGGCGGTCATGGGGCTGCTCAGACCCGTCCGGTATATTCTGCTGTCCGACGGCCTGATCGAGATGATGGATGACGAGAAGATCGAGGCGGTCTTCGGCCACGAGGCCGGCCACGTCAAGTGCCGCCACATGCAGTACTACCTGCTCTTCGCGATCCTGAGCATGCTGGTAATAGGGGGGATCACCGAACTCGCGGTCTGGATGAGGCCCGACCTGCTGCGCGGCGGCTCGGCCTTCCAGGATTATCTCCAGATCGGCGCGATGCTCGGGATCGTGCTGATCTGGCTGGTCGGGTTCGGGGCCGTCTCCCGCCGATTCGAGTGGCAGGCCGACCAGTTCGGGGCCCGCAGCATCACGCCGTCCGCCGAGAACTGCCGACTGCCCTGCTTCCATCATGGTACCGCCCGGCTGGCCAGCCCCGATCCACCGCCGCCTCCGCATGACCCGGTCTGCGCCACCGGCGCCGAGGTTTTCGCCGAGGCTCTGGTACGCATCGCGAGCCTCAACGGCATTCCGCTCGACGCCCGGAGTTGGCGTCATTCCAGTATCGCCAACCGCGTCGATATGCTCAGATCCTATTCGCGAAACCCGTCGCTGGCTTTGCGACTCGAACGGACGGTCGCAGCCATCAAGGTTTTTCTCCTCGTCGGCGTGATCGTCGGCCTGGCCATCGGACTGAAACTCTACTGGCCCGCAGGTTCGCATCAGCCCAGGCTCATGCCCGATCCACCTGAGCCCGTCGCTCCCGCCCATCGGGTGTGAACGAAGCCGATCGAGAGCACGACCGAATCCCGCGGTGCACGTCGTGTTCCCCGTGGCCTGACGCGCCGTATACTCCGTTGGCGGAGCGGGGGTGAGCGGAGGACGGACCATGAGAGCGTTGATGGGGTGTCTGCTGTGTCTGGGATGCCTGTCGGCGGATCCGGGCGATCGCGCGACCACCGCCGGTAAAGTCCGGCCTTTGCCGGCGGCGGCCCTGACCGGCATGGTCTCGGTCGAGGAAGCCATTGCCCAGCGACGATCCGTGCGGAGTTTCAAGGACGTACCCC
>JAPKGY010000745.1 GCA_026647385.1 Phycisphaerae bacterium
CTGCTGGCCCAGGCGCTGCGCCCGCTCGATCTGAGCTTCGAGCGCATCGGCGAGCCGGTGCTCAAGGCCCCTCCCAGCAGACAGATGCGCGGAGCCTCCGCCGTCGGTTCACATCCAGGACCCGTCCGCGGGACTCCGCCGACGGCCATACGATCTCCTCCGCACACCACGGCGCGCGGACCGGCTGAAACCGGTCTTGCCGTCCGTTCGCCATCAACCGTTAGTCCCGCCATTTCACCGCCGGTTTCCCGTTCGCCGGGATCTTCGCACGGCCCGAATCGCCGATACAATGCGTCACGAACCCCTCTATCGCCCGCGCACCGCTCTGAGCGACGTGGCCCACTTCTCCCAGCACGTGGTCCTTAAATCCTCCGAGATCGAAAGCAACACGATCGAGAGCACCACGCACAGCAAGAGGAGGGCGGATGCCGAAGTCAACACGCTCGAGTTCACGAACTCCATATTGGCCGCCGTACCTGCAAACGCCAGGGCAATGCCCAAGACCGCCATCGACTGCAAACCCACCGTCAGTCCAATGCCGTGCCGCCACCAAAGAAAAATCACCGAACCCACCAGCGCCAGCGATTCGCCCACAAACGCCGCCATCGCAATCTCCCGAAGGTCGCACCCAACCGCCGCAAACGCGGCGGCGAGCCCAAGTCCGGAAAGACGAAGAGTGTTCGAGAAAAGCGAGTTTCGCGTATCCCCCAACGCCAAGGCGGATACCGTCGTTCCCACCCGGATGATCCGAGCCGCCTGCGCCGCGCCCAACCACCCGATGATCGCTCCTGCAGCCACGTATCTCTCGCCGTATAACACGCCGACGAGCCATGGCCCCACCAGAACAAGGCCCGAGCCGAAGGCGACAGCAAGGGCCGTCAACCCCGCCAGGCAGAATCGGTGGATTCGCGCGAACTCCCTTGAGTCATCCTGAACCCGGGCGAGCACCGGCAGCAACAACTGCGTAGCCATTGTTCCGACCATCATCGAGGGGGTCAGGGCCAGCATCACTCCGATCGAATAGAGCCCCAGTTCCACGGGAGTCGACGCAAGCCCCACAACCACCCGATCCCCCTGCAACGCCCCATACATCAGCAATCCGTTGAGCAGCAAAGGCCAGCCGAAAGATATGAAACGCCAGGCGATCGCACGGTCCCAGCCCAACCGGTAGGAACGGTCGCTGACCACGTGCGAGAGAGCCAGTGCAAGAACATTCCGCACCAACTCCAATACCACGAACGCCCAGTAGTTCTTCATCCACAAAGCCACAGGCCACGCAGCCAGCGTGATCGCCACGTCCGGCAAGACCCGACACGTCACCCACGGCCCGAACCTCAGTTCCCGCTGGAATCGAATCGTGTCCCGATGGACGAATCCGCCGAGAATCGGAAGAACCGCCATCACCCGGAAAGCCGATACCGCCTGCGGTGCCTTGAACCACACCGCCAGCGGACCGGCCAGCGCGAACAAGACCGCCGCGATCAGGAATCCTCGCAGAACCAGCAGCAACTGGGCCGTCGCCCCCAGGCGATCGTCGTCACCCTGCTTGTCCTGCACCAGCATCCGCTCCAGCCCCAGGTCGGTCACCATCTCCAACAGCGTGGTCGCCAGGGCACATGTCGCGGCGATACCGAAATCCTCCGGGCACAGAATCCGCGCGCAAATCAGGTTGCGAACGAATCGCAAACCCTGGCACGCACCCTGGCTCACGCCAAGAAGCGCTCCGCCGCGAAGGATCCGACCTCGAAGAGATGAAGTGGCCACCTGTTCCATTTCGCGATCCAAGTCAGGAGCAGGACTTTTCACCTGCTGCACCAGAAATGCGTCGAAAAAGCCGACCCACCCGCGTCCGAAGGGCCACGAGCCGCCGAGCCTCCGCCACGCACCGCTGAAGCCCCCGCCGACAGCGCGCCGGAATCGGTACATGCGGGGCCAGACGAGCCCGCAGTTCCGCATCCGTCCACGGACGCGCCTCCGGCGCGGAACGTCCGCTCCGGCGATACACTCCCATGTGGTAGCACGGAGGCAGGTCACCTTCGCGCGAGGCCTGCTCATCCAGGACGATCACCCGCTCCATGCACCGCTTCGCCGCGGGATAGTTGCACGTCACCATCGGGAAGTAGACGCCGCCAAAACTGACACTATGCACCGCGCTGTCGCCGAACTGCGACTGGATCAGCCCCAGCAGGTCCTGCGAGCGGACGGACTCGAAACCCGTAACCTCCCAGTAGGGCGGCGACCTCAACTCGACCCCCGGAAACCACTGGCAAAGCTTCGCCAGTCGCTCCGGAGTAAACTGCCAACGATTCTCACCCACGTACTCGTAGATCAGCAGAATGCCGTCCGGCTTTAGCGCCTGGTTCACCTCGTGCAGCACGTGCTCCAGGTTGATCAGGTGGTGCAGCGAGCCGTGACAGAGAATGAAGTCGTAGGTGCTGGCGGGCAGCCGCACAAAATTCAGATCGCCATCGCGGGCTTGCACGCGACCATCGAGCGCACGGGCCGATCGGTTCGCAGCCGGATTCAGTTCGACCTTCCACCGGCCAAAAGCCGAAAGAGCCCAAACGGAAGGACGAAAAAACCCGGCAAGAACTCCTCGAGGAAAAAATGGAGGAGATCAAA
>JAPKGY010000746.1 GCA_026647385.1 Phycisphaerae bacterium
CGGGTCATGATCTCTATCAGTTCGGCCGTCATGGCCCACAGAGCCGCGGCGGCTCCCAATCCGGAGGCCGGGCAGAACGGCGCGCGTACAACCGCGCCACCGTCTCGCCGTCGGTCACAGGCTGCGTCGCCGCCGCACCCGCCGCCGGTGCGCATGCAGCGAGCGCCGCAACCGCCGCACCCACCGCGCTCAGCAGGACGGCCGCTCCGGCGCTCGCCGATCGGCTCCGGTCGAGGGCTTTCATGCTTGTCCGTGTCGCATCCTGCATCGACGACCTCCGCGTCGTTCTCACTCCATCTGGCCCACACGACTCCGCGTGCTGGACATCAACCATCCTGGTTGCCGGTTCGCCCCCGCGAACCGCGTTGTTCCTCCGTCAGTCGGCCGGCGCTGCCATCACGCCGCCGCGTGGAATCATCTCCTCAGGTTCGTCACCACCCGCAACGCCTCGTCCGCGCTCTGGATCGACTGCGAATTCAGCTCGAAGCCGCGCTGCGTCATGATCAGATCCACCAGCTCGCGCACCGGCTCGACGTTGCTGTTCTCCAACATCCCCTGCATGATTTCGCCCATCCCGTCCTGCAGCGGCTCACCGGTGATCGGCGTCCCCGACGCGTCCGTCTCCACGTACAGGTTCTTGCCGATCGACTTGAGCCCCTCGGGATTCACGAACCGGGCCAACTCGATCTGCCCCACCTCCGTCAGCTCGCTCGACCCGTCCTCCCGGACCTGCACCAGCCCGTTGTTGTTGATCACGATGCCGTCGTCCGGCACGTTCTCCGGAATGGTGATCGGGGGGTCGAGGATCGAGCCGATGCTGTTGCCCAGAACCAGTTCCCCGTTCGCATTGCGCACGAGATTCCCCGCTCGCGTGTAGGCCGTCAGTTGCTGGCCGTTGTACGTCGTGAGCACCTGAAAGAAGCCCTCGCCTTGAATCGCCAGGTCCAACTTGCGCCCGCTCGGATCGATCGACCCGTTCTCGAAGTTCAACTGGGTCCCCGAGACCGCCACGCCCAGTCCCACCTGGATCCCGTGCGGCGTCGGCCGATCCTCGAAATCGCGAGAACCCGGCTCCCGACGGATCTGGTACATCAGATCCTCGAAGTTCGTCCGCGAACGCTTGAAGCCCACCGTGTTCACGTTCGCGAGGTTGTTGGCCACGACGTTCAATTTCGTGTCGAGGGCCTTCATCCCCGTTGCGGCGGCGTTCATCGCGGCAATACCCATCGGTTCAACCTCACCCCTTACGGCCTACCGAATCCTCTGATGGCTCAGCGAATCCTCGCGATATCATTGACCGCCCGACCGAGCGTCGAATCCGCCAGCCCGATCAGCGTCGCGTTCATCTGGTAAGCCCGATTCACCTCGATCATCGATACCATCGCGTGCGTCGGCTCCACGCTCGATTGCTCGATCGCCCCGGGCTGCATCGCCGCGTCCGTCACCACCGTCTTCTTCGCGCCCAGCGACTCGATCAGGTTCGAGCCGGTCTTCCGCAGCCGCGACGGGTCGTCGAAATCCACCACGCCGAGTTGCCCCAGCATCCGATCCCCGTCCATCACCTGGCCGCCGGCGTCGATCCGCACGCGGTCCCGGGCATTTCTGGGCACCACGATCGCAGCACCCGCCTCGTCCAGGACCCGGTGTCCGCCCGCCACCGTCACCAGTTCACCCGCCTCATTGACCGCGAATCGGCCGTCGCGCGTATAACGCTCCGTTCCGCCGGGCCCCTCGACCGCAAAGAAACCTTCCCCCGTCAGGGCGACATCGAGCGGCCGATCGGTCGTCTCTACCGAGCCTTTCTCGAACGACGTCACCGTCGGAGCCACCCATGAGCCGCCGGTCATCCCCTTCAGCCGCGGATCGCTCGCCTCCAGCCCCGCCAGGCCAACCGCCGACTCCGCCCGCCGTTCGCGAACAACGGTCAGATCCTGCTTGAAACCCGGGGTCTCGACGTTGGCCAGGTTGTTCGCCAGTACCTCCATCCGGTACTGGTTCACCAACAACCCGCCCGCCGATTGATAGATCCCGTAGACCATGATCGCCCTAAGCCCGTCTCGTCCTTCTCACGTCACACCCTTCGCACCTTCACGCCCCTCGCGCCCCCTCACCTGCTCACTTCCCATGCTTCGCCCCTTCTCCCCTGCTCCCCTGCTCTCCTGCTCTCCTGCTCCCCCCCTCGACCACCCGGACGGCCGTCGCCATGGCCGCTGCCCGAACGATCCGCCGTCCGATCGTGGCCCAGTCCATCGCCCCCGCCGGGCACTCCGTTGCTCGCACTCCTGGGGCGACGTCCATGGGACCACTCCCCGGCGAGGCTATGGCACCTCCGTGTGCTCACGGCGCATCGCCGAACCACCGACTCGTCCCCTCTCGCAACCCCCGTGCCAAATCTCGACGGCATGGGCATTGCTTGCACGGCCCGGATCGCTGAATCGACATAATCTGCTGATAAAAAATGACTTAAGAAGAATGTGGATTTAGGTAAGACCGATGACTGGTCGACCGCTTCGCCCGGTTTGTCTGTAAAGGGACTGCGCCCAGAAGCGGCGATGAATTGACGGCGATGAATTGAAAAGTAGAGTTGCTGATTTAGCCCGAAGCCTGGGATTAAAGGTGGG
>JAPKGY010000747.1 GCA_026647385.1 Phycisphaerae bacterium
GATGCGCTCCGGACTGATGCGGGTGATCTTCGCCGCATGCTCGGTAATGGCGGCCGCTGTCCCCGGTTCCAGCGCGAAGCCCAGGCGGGTCGCGAATCGAACCGCCCGCAGCATGCGCAGGTGGTCCTCCGCGAATCGTTCCGCCGGCTGGCCGATCGCCCGAATGACCCGCGCATCGAGATCGGCCTGGCCGCCGACGAAATCGATGACCCGCCGCTCGATGGGATCGAAAAACAGGCCGTTGATCGTGAAGTCGCGACGCTGGGCGTCCTCCTCAGCCGTGGTGAAGACAACGCCTTCGGGCCGGCGGCCGTCGGTGTAGTCGAGATCCGTTCGGAACGTCGCGGTCTCGATCCACCACGGGCCCTGGCGGACGAGGACGACGCCGAACTGCACGCCCACCTTGCGCGTTCGCGTGAACAGGCTGATGATGCTGTCCGGCGGGGCACTGGTGGCCACGTCGATATCGTCGGGGTGCCGCCCCAGCAACATGTCGCGAACGCAGCCGCCCGCCCAGAACGCCTCGAAACCGTGATGCCGCAGTCGCCGCACGACGGCCAGGGCGGCCTCTTCCAGCGTCAGCTTCGGGCGGGTCATGGTGCATCCTCGTCGGCGCCGGGCGGCGAAGTCTTAACCGGCGCATCGGGCCGGGCCGCGAACCGCAGCCACATCTTACCGACTTCACGGCCGGCGATCTCCACCAGCGGCGACAGGTCGGGCCTCGGTCCGCCCCGGGCCGAGTGGCGGACGACGACGATGGCGGTCGAAGCAATGACAGGACTGGTCGCCAGCGTCGAGAACAGGTCGCGGATCGACCGGGCGGGCTGCGGACCCTCCAGCAGGCGGTAGGGGGGATCGACGAACACCAGTCCGTACTGGGTAGCTCCGCTCTCGTCGGCCGGCGGGGGGCGGAGTGGGCCGGCGGCGGCGTCGCCCGCGCTGATCTCGCCCTCCGGGCCGATGTGCAACGCGTCGAGATTCCGGCGGAGGACTGCCACCGTCTGGCGATGCTGCTCGACGAACCGGCAGTAACGTGCCCCGCGCGACAACGCCTCGATGCCCAGCGTGCCCGTCCCGCAAAACAGGTCCAGCACCGCAACCCCCGGCAAACGCCCCGGCTCCGCCAGCCGCGCTCCCAGCATGTCGAACAGCACAACCTTCGCCCGGTCGAGAATCGGGCGAGTCGCGTCGCTCGGCGGACTCTCAATCGTCCGGCCTCGGTATTGACCTCCGATGATTCGCATCCGTGCAGTATAACCGATCGCACCGGGCCCGTTTCCACCTGCCGTTGCCCCCCGTCGTTGAAGTTCATACAATCGCCGCCCATGAGATTCCAGGCAGTCAAAGGTACGCGCGATTTCTACCCCGAGGACATGGCGATTCGGAACTGGATCGTCAAATCCTGGCGGGATGTCTCCCTCCGCAACGGGTTCGAGGAGTACGACGGGCCAATCTTCGAGTACCTCGACCTGTTTAAAGCCAAAAGTGGGGAGGGGATCGTTTCGGAGCTTTTCCACTTCAAGGACCGGGGCGACCGGGACCTGGCGATTCGGCCTGAGATGACCCCCACACTGGCCCGGATGATCTGCGCGAAGGCCCATTCGCTGCCCCGGCCGATCAAGTGGTTCAGCACGCCCCGACTTTGCCGCGCCGAACGACCGCAACGAGGCCGACTGCGCGAATTCTTCCAGTGGAATATCGACATCGTCGGCACGGACGACGTCGTCTCCGATGCCGAGTGCATCTTCGTCATCCTCGATTTCTTCCGGCAGATCGGGCTGACCCCGGCCGACGTGGTCCTGAAGATCAACTCCCGCTCGCTGCTGGCGGCCTTGCTGAGCGCACGCGGCTTCGAGCCGTCCCGCCACCAGGAGATCTACACGGTCCTCGACAAACGCGACAAGCTGCCGGAAGACGCCTATGCGGAGGTCCTCGGCAAGGTCGTTCGAACCGACCGGGAGAAGGCCGACCTGCGCGCGATCGTGCAGGCTCACGGCGAAAACGGACTGAACGAGATCGCCGGGCTGGTGACTCACGACCCGGCTGCCACTGCCGAGGTCGAACTGCTCCGCCGCCTGTTCGGCCTGCTCGGCACCATGGGCGTGGCGGACTACTGCACATTCGACATGAGCGTGGTCCGCGGGCTCGCCTACTACACCGGCGTCGTCTTCGAGGGCTTCGGCAAGGCCGGCCTGCAACGGGCAATCTGCGGCGGGGGACGCTACGATCAGCTCCTCGAGCTGCTCGGCGGCCCGCCGATGTCCGGCATCGGCTTCGGCACCAGCGACGTGGTCATCCTCGATCTGCTGGCGGAGCTCGACCGCCTGCCGGCCGACGCCCGCGTCTCCAAGAGGGTCGAGTTTTACGTCATCGACGCCGACCCGTCGCGGTTCGAGACGGTCCTGGACCTGGTCGCCCGGCTCCGGTCCGCCGGCTACGCCGCCGAATTCAGCTACAAGCGCCAAGCCATCCCCAAGCAATTCAAGCAGGCGTCCGCCGTCGGTGCGAAACACGCGGTTTCGCGATAGGTCGGCATAAGCACCCATTTGCCGTTCACGCGTCCAACACGGACGGCCGCAATCGGACCTTTCCAGGGAATATCCGAGAGCATAAGGGCG
>JAPKGY010000748.1 GCA_026647385.1 Phycisphaerae bacterium
GTGCGCGCCGGCGATCAGGCGGGCGACCGCGTCGATCATCGCGTTCTTGCGCGCCCGGGTCCCTGGCGATCGCGGGTCGAGCGACTCCCAGCACTCGTTCAGCGGCTGGGCGTCGGGCAGGCCGAGGGTGATGAACACGCTGGTCGGCCGGCGCCCGGCGATCGGAGCGTCAGCCACCGCGATCGGGCTGACCGCGTCGATCTGGTGGCGGGCGGCGTACTCGGCGATCCGGCGTTCGCGGGCGGCGGTACAGCCGATCAACAGCCGCCGGGTCCGAGCCCAGTGGCGGTCGGGTCGGCCTACCTTGACGAACAGGTCCTGATCCGCCACCCGAACCCGCCAGACCTCTCGCCCGTCGTTGGCTTTGACCTGTTCCGCTCGGGCGTCCCGGGCAAGATCGAGCCAGTCCGGGTGCCCGTTGTCCAGCAGACGAGTCCACTCCGGGTGGATCCGCCAGCGCCAGCGCCCGGAGGTGCGTGAAACCCATTGCTCGGATGTTGCGGACGTCATGCACACGCTGCCTGGTTCGGTCGGCTCGACGGCGGACGTGGTGGCATCAGCGGGAAGCGGCGTCGCTTACCGGTATCCTGAACCGCGGGCTCGTGACGCCGCCCGTGAGCCCGCCGGGTACCGCACCGGACGGATTCTAAGGTCCCCCAACTGCCGCTGCAAGCGGATGCCCCTTGGAGGGGCGAAATCGCCGCTTTCAGGTCGATCAACCCGACTTTGAGACGTGGGGGCGAGCCGACGGGCGGCGGCCGGGGCGGGCTCCATGGCTCGGCCGGCCGATCGCCGCCCTTCAGACCGCTGCCAGCACCAGACGACACGGGCTTGCCGAAAACGGCGACAGATCAGTGGGGGGTTGGATATTCCTACAATGGAAAGGAAATGCCTCGTGGGTAAAAGTCCAGCCGGGCAAGGCTGACCGCAATGACCAACCTTGCCCAGCAATGGAGGAGGGAGGGAACACAATAAGTTGAGGACCGATTCGGCCCTCGTCTTCCAAAAAGCGTCCACAGGCCTGCACGGTTTCCCGGTTTTCCCGAGCCAGGTCGTAACGCGCTACCAGCTAAGCCCGCAGTTTTGGGGCCTCCGCGATCTCAGCAGTCATCAGGGGCAATCGACCCAGGGATCGGAACCCCCGGTATAAGAGATTGCGCACGCACTGGATTCGTTACAGCGTTTTTGCGGTTTTTTGCTTTCGCGGGTCGAAATCCCGCAGTCGCCTGCGATCCGGAACCCATGAACCGGGGCGGATTCACATTCACTGAAACGGATGACCGATCCTCGGTGCCGCCGCGGGCGAATCCTTTCGTCCGGGCCGGGCGGCGGTCGGGGTGTCCCGCAGGGCGGGGAGGCGCCTCCCAACGGCGGTCTCAGTGCTTTTCGACCCGGCGCGAGTCCGTTGGTTCAACCCGACGGACGCCGTCGGCCAAAGCGATGTCCGCCAGCCGGCTGGTCGAGGCTGTTCCGACGATCAGCTTCATGGCGGGTACGACGGCCTCCGCCTTGAGGCCTTTGTTTTCCAGAGCGCCGACCTGCCTGGCGGATGCGTCGTCGACCAGAATACTCAGCGTCATCGTCTGATCGCCCGGGGCTGGAGTCGGCTCTGCGGTTGTGGCTGCGGGCTCCTTGAGGATCGCATGCAGCCGGGGATCGAGCCGGGTACGGAGCGTGGCTTCGCGAACGGCCTTGTCGATCGCGGCCTGTGCCTGCCGGGCAAGCTTCTCGATGCGGGCCGTACGCTCTTCGGCGGATAGCTTTGCGTCGGTCAACGTGTCGCGGACCTGGATGCCGGGCGCGTACTCGGGGTCGAATTCCGCGAATGTCTCAGCCAGTGGTCGAGCCTCGTCGAGCTTCCCGTCGCGGACCAGGGCGGCGACGAGCAGGACGATCCGTTCTTGCAGCAGTGCGTTGCGGGCAAGCCCTGCGTGGGTGTCCGAGTTCAGTTCTTTGAGCAGGTCGGCAACACCGCGTTGGGTCGGTTGGGTTGCTCCTGTGCCGGCAGGGCGGGTGGCTGCCGGGCGCGTGGATTCGTACTCGGACAGGTCTGGATAGCTCTTTGCGCGCGAGCTCTCTTGTCCGTGAGGAGTTGTTGAGGCGTTGCCGGAGCGATCCTCTCGGCCCATCATGCCGTTCATGCCTCCCGTGCCGCCCGTTACTTGGACGACCTCTTCGAGTGTGGCGACGACCTGTGGCCGGTGTAGCTGTTCCGCCGGCGATGCCTGCACGATCAACGCGTGGCGTCGAGAGTCGCCGTCGGCCCCGATGCTCGTCGGTCCCTGATAGGAATACCTCCTCGACAACCGGTCCTTCATCTGGCCGGCAGAAACGCCGTCAATTGGCATTACCTGACTGACCTCGCGCAAGACATGTGTTTGTGAATGCTGCCGGCTGAGGCCCCAGTAGTGAAGGCCTTGTCCGGCTGGCGGAGCGCCGGCCGCGCTTGCGTCCAGAGAAGCAAGTGAATCAAACAGATTGTCTCCGCTCCGCGCGAAGTCTTTGGCCATACCGGGTTGTCGACCTTGGTCAGACAAGAGCACGGTGGCCTTTGGCGTGGCGGAGTAGACATCGAAATCATCGCAGTAAACCTCGCTGGTGGCCGGAACGCCACCG
>JAPKGY010000749.1 GCA_026647385.1 Phycisphaerae bacterium
TTTAATTATTTTCATCCTGACAGTATTGTTATCAGTCAATATGCACCCACTATTGTAATCACCAGGGTTAAAGTAATGGATGTTGAAGTTCGCGCGGGGCCCGGCCCCCCGGCCACGGAGCGCACGACTGATGCGTAAGTACATTTATACGCTAGCCTTATGCGCGACGTTCGGATCCCTGGCCGCCGTCTGGGCCGCGGTGCCCACACCCGCCATCGCCCCGACTTCCTGGGAACTGCGGTTCCGCTATCAGGACCCGCAAAAGGTCTCCGTGATCGTGCCGGGCAAGGCGGAGCCGGAAGTCTACTGGTACCTGCTCTACACCGTCGAGAACCCCGGCGAGCAGGAAGTGGAATTCTACCCGCAGTTCGATCTGGTAACGGACACCCTCAAGGTCTATCGCAGCGCCAGCAAGGTCAGCCCGGAGGCGTTCCAGGCGATCCGCCGGAGGGCTCAGGACCCCCTGCTGCTGCCGCCCGAACGGGCAGCCGGCAAGCTCCTCTGCGGCAAGGACCGTGCCCGGCACAGCGTGGCCATGTGGCAGGACTTCGACCCGAAGGCCACCGGCTTTCGGATCTACGTCAGTGGGCTCTCGGGTGAAATGACGCGGGTGAAGAACCCCATGTACGACCCCTCGAAGCCCGAGAACGAACAGAACAAGCGGTACTTCCTGCTCCGCAAGACGCTGGAGATACCGTATCGGCTGCCGGTCGGAGAATCGCAGCGCTCGCGGGCGGTCCCGCAGCGGCTGCCCCACGATCAGAAATGGATCATGCGGTAAGGCGACGAACGCGAACCACCCTCGACGCCGCAACGCATTCGGAGTGACGACTTATGGCTCATAAAAAAGGACAAGGTTCATCGCGAAACGGTCGCGACAGCAACGCGCAGTACCGCGGCGTGAAGCTCTTCGGCGGCCAGCACGCGAAGGTCGGTTCGATCATCGTGCGACAGTGCGGCACGCCCTTCCTGCCCGGTCGCTTCGTCGGTCGCGGGCGCGACGATTCACTGTTCGCCCTCATCGAGGGCACGGTGGTCTTCAAGGGTCGGCGGGTCGAAATCCAGCCGAACTGACGTGTTTATCGACCGTGCCGAGATCTTTGTTCGCGGCGGCAAAGGCGGGCACGGCTGCCTGAGCTTTCGCCGCGAAAAGTTCATCCCCAAAGGCGGTCCCGACGGCGGCGACGGCGGCAAGGGCGGCGACGTCCTCCTGGTGGCCGACCCCTCGGTGAACACCCTGCTCGATCTCACCGGACGACACCACTGGATCGCCGAGGACGGACGGCCCGGTCGAGGACGCAACATGACCGGCCGAAGCGGAGACGACTGCGTCATTCGCGTCCCGCCCGGAACGCTCGTTTATGACCGCGATGCCGGGCGACTCCTCAAGGACCTCGACACTCCCGAAATGAAGATCTGCATCGCGGCCGGCGGGCGAGGAGGCAAGGGCAACGCCCACTTCGCCACCGCCCGCCACCAGACGCCCCGGTTCGCCCAGCCCGGCGAGGAGCCCGAGGAACGCTGGCTGCGACTCGAACTCAAGCTGATCGCCGACGCCGGGCTCGTCGGCCTGCCCAACGCGGGCAAGAGCACGCTGCTGTCCCGCACGACGCAGGCTCGACCCAAAATCGCCGATTACCCCTTTACCACGCTCGAACCGCAACTCGGCATCGTCGAACTGCCCGGTTACCACCGCTTCGTCATGGCGGATATCCCCGGCCTCATCGAGGGCGCCCACGAAGGCGTCGGGCTCGGCGACGATTTCCTCCGCCACATCGAACGAACCCGCGTCATCGTCCACCTCATCGACGTACACCCGATCGACGCCACCCACACGCCGGCTGATGCCTATCACACGATCCGCAACGAGCTTCGAAAATACTCGCAGGCATTGGCCGATAAACCCGAACTGATCGTCGCCAACAAGATCGACCTGGCCGACAACCTGGACGCGGTCAGGCAACTCGAGCAGACCATCGGCCGCAAGGTCATGGCGATCAGCGCCGTCACCGGCCGCGGACTCGCCGACCTCAGCCAGCGATTATGGCTGATGATCCGGGACGCGAAACAACAAGAGGCGCAAGCGGAGCGCAGACCCGCAGGCACCACGCTCTACACCCGCCCCGAGGATGATCCTTTTCGAGCCCCGCCCGATGAAATCGTCCCCGTGACCGAAGGCTCACCGCAGGACGGTCCCCATGTCCCCATTCGCCATTCCGAGGAAGCCGGCGATCCGGACAGAACGCTCAGCCCGCAGCATCGCTCAAAGCGTTCCGGGAAATGGGGACTGTCCCCTGCTCCGCCTCCGCCGGAAACAGGAGACCCCCCCGCATGACCCCGCAGTCCCACGGCAACAGAGCCCAATCTCAAGGCCGACCTGTCTGAACGCCAGATCGGCGGGCTGGGGGTATATTTGATGCGGAAATTGATGGACACCGTTTATTACGAATCTTCGAGGTCTGGTAATCTGTTAACCATGACCAAACGAAGGGAGTGATGCGTGTGCGCCGCAACCCGATCTTCATGGGATTGGCTTCAACTCGCCAACCTCGGCGGACAGCTACGCAGCGGGACCTCCCTCGGCGCACAATGCGACCGGATCGTCGAGATGGC
>JAPKGY010000075.1 GCA_026647385.1 Phycisphaerae bacterium
GGCATCGCGATGGGGCACGTGGGGATGAAGTATTCGCTTCCCAGCCGGGAACTGATCGCCGACAGCGTCGAGTCGATGATCGAGGCCCATCGGTTCGATGCGATGATCTGTATCCCGAACTGCGACAAGATCGTGCCGGGTATGCTGATGGCCGCCGCCCGGTGCAACATCCCGACGATCTTCGTGAGCGGGGGGCCGATGGAGGCCGGCAAGACCGCCGACGGCCAGACGGTCGATCTGATCAGCGCGTTCTACGCGGTCAGCCAGCACGCCGCCGGCCTGATGGACGAACGGCAGGTGATCGAGATCGAGAACCACGCCTGCCCGACGTGCGGAAGCTGCTCGGGCATGTTCACCGCCAACAGCATGAACTGCCTCTGCGAGGCGCTGGGCATTGCCTTGCCGGGCAACGGAACGGTTCTGGCGACCAGCGAGGATCGCAAGAAGCTGTACGCAACCGCGGCCGGGCGGATCGTGGAGATGGCCAAGGCGGGCGGGCCGTTGCCGCGCGAGATCATGACCCGGGCCGCGTTCGATAACGCGATGATCCTCGACATGGCGATGGGCGGGTCGACCAATACCGTGCTCCACATCCTGGCGATTGCCCGGGAGGCCGGCGTCGATTTCACGATGAAGAACATAGACGCCCTCTCCCGGCGCACCCCCAATATCTGCAAACTCGCGCCGTCAGCCGGCGATAACGGCAAGCTTTACCACATCGAGGACTGCCAGGCAGCCGGCGGAATCATGACCATCCTGGGCGAACTGGTCCGCGGGAAAGCCGGGCTGCTCGAGGAGAATACGCTGACCGTTACCGGCCAGACCCTCGGTGCGAACATCCGCCTGAACGATATCCGGTTCCTGGGCGAAAAGGTGCGTCTCGACGGGATTTCCAAGGCCACCCGCAGCGAACTGAGCAAGTACACCGACAACGCCGAAAAGGGCGGAGCGATTGTGTTGACGCTGGTCGAGGAGAAGACGTTCGATCCGTTCGACTGCATCCGCACGGTGGACCAAGCCTACTCGATCGAGGGCGGGCTGAGCATTCTCTACGGCAACGTCGCCGAGGAGGGCGCGGTCGTGAAGACCGCCGGCGTGGACAAGCGGATGCTGCGCCACAGCGGGCCGGCCGTCATCTTCGAGAGCCAGGAAGAAGCCTGCGAGGGCATCCTGGGCGGCAGGGTCAAGCCGGGCGACGTGGTCGTGATCCGCTACGAGGGACCGCGCGGCGGGCCGGGCATGCAGGAGATGCTCGCCCCGACGAGCTACATCAAGGCCAGACCGGAACTCGCCAACACCGTCGCGCTGATCACCGACGGGCGGTTCAGCGGGGGGACGGCCGGCGCCTGCATCGGGCACGTCAGTCCCGAGGCGGCCCGTGGTGGGGCGATCGCGCTGATCCAACCCGGCGACGTCATCGACATCGATATCCCCGCCCGAACGCTCAATGTGAAGGTTTCCACGGACGAGTTGGCCAAACGCAGAAAAAACTGGCAGCCCCCGCCGCCGCGGTTCAAAACCGGCTATCTCTCCAAGTACACCCGGATGGCGACCAGCGCCAGCACCGGTGCGGTGCTGAAGTGGGATTGATTACAAACTCAAACTGACCGATTGCATCCGTCGGAGTCGGTTGCATCCTTCGGAGTGCTGTACCTCTAAAGAGCCGCGGGCTTCCCTTGACACACGACTCACCGCGAACCCTTGACACGACACGGGGCTTCGCCACAAAAGGAACGCGGATGCGTTCGTGTCGTGTCCAGGGGAAGCGGCTTTGTGCGGGCATACGCCCGCGTCGTGGGTCAAGGGAAGCCCGCGGCTCTTTAATCCCCGATCGGTGAGTTTGACGCCCTGCAGTTCTTATGGGCTTTCGCGTGCCGGAGGTGCTTTGGCTGCGGGGCGCTGCAATCGATCTCCCCTTGGGACGGACGGGTAACCTTTCTCCCTGCTCCGCTCTCAATTCTCCATTCTCAATTCCGCAGGCTGTGCGTTCGCCGCCGCCATCTTGGCCGCCCGTCTCTGTTTGTGCCACAGGCCGATGTCGTCGAACAGCGAGTACGCCACCGGGGTGACCAGCAGCGAGAGCAGCAGGCTCAGCATTTGGCCGCCGACGATCACGCGGGCCATGGACGCGCGCGACGCGGCGCCGGGGCCCTCGCCGAGGGCGATCGGGATCATGCCGGAAACCAGCATGAGCGTGGTCATGAGGATGGGGCGCAGCCGCGTGCGGTTGGCTTCGAGAATCGCCCAGAGGCGGACGCGCTGGGCTTCCGGCCGGCGCTGCACGAATCGTCCCCACCCATCGCCGGGGTCATGGCCCGGGTTTTCGGTCGCCCCGAGGCGGTAGGCGTCGGGCACTTCGCGGGGATCCGCCGCCGCCCGCGCCCGCAGCACGTTCGTGTAGTCCACCTGCAGGATGCCGTTTTTCTTCACGATGCCGAACAGCAGGAACATGCCCAGGATCGAGTAGAGAGCCAGCGACTGGCCAAGCAGCAACAGCGACAGCAGGGCGAACGGAATGGTCAGCGGTACAGCCAACAGAATGGTGATCGGGTGAACGAAACTCTCGAACTGGGCCGCCAGCACCATGTACATGAACAACAGCGACAGCGTGAAAGCCATCAGGAATGCCTGGTTGGACTCCCTCTGGGTCTTGGCCCGGCCGCTCGGGATCAGTTGATAATCCGCCGGCATATTCAGGCTCGCGCCGGCCGCGAAGAACGCGTCCATCGCCTGGCTGATAGCCAATCCGTTCAGGTTGGCGACGAGAGTGATCTTACGTTGCCGGTTGAACCGGTCGATCTGTGCGGGGCCGCGCGACTCCTCCAGTGAAGCGACGTTCTCCAATCGGACGAGGGTGCCTTTGGTCGAGGGCAGGGTCATATTGGCGATCGCCCGCCGATCGCCGCGCTCGACGCCCTCGGCTCGCAGCCACACGTCGTATAATTCGCCGAGCCGGACGTCCTTGAAGTCGGAGACGATCTGGCCCCCGACGAGGATCCGCAGCGTCGAGGCGATGTCCTGGACCGACACGCCCAGGTCCGCCGCTCGCTCGCGGTCCACCCGGACGCGCAATTCCGGCTTGCGCAAGGCCATCGTCGTGTCCACGTCGGCCAGTCCGGGATTCCTCCGCAGGATGGCCAGGATCCCGTCGGCGTACTCCGTGAGTTGATCGAGGTTCGGCCCGACGAGCGTGAACTCGACGTCGGTGTTGGCGGATCCGCTCGCGATCTTCGACGGCAACTGCACGCTGACCCGCAGGTCGGGGTATCGGCCGAGCATCAGTTGGCGCGCCCGCCCCATGACCTCGAACTGGCTGAACCGTTGGCCGTCCGGCCCCTTGGTCCGTTCGGTCAGGTCGATGAGCCGGACGTAGATGATGCCCTGCGTTACGTCGCCCTGCCCCTTGGTGACCTTGCCGGTGGTATCGCCGATCGTGGTGAGCACGTGGGTCACCTCGGGCCAACCGCGTAGTTCGTTTTCGATTTCCAGGAAGGTCTGGTCGGTCCGGTCGAGGGTCCATCCCTCGGGCGTCACGATGGCGATTTCGAACTCGCTCTGGTCGTCCTTGGGGATGAAGTCCAGCCCGATCATGCCGAACAACCCCGGGTAATTCATCCAGGCCAGGGATTGGGCGGCGCGCGCGTTTCCGAAGCTGAGCCATCGGCCGAACGGCAGCGGGAAGATGCTCGCCGTGACGCACAGGGCGGCGAGCATGACCGCCCAGCGGTGGCGCATCGACCAGCGCAGCGTCCACATGTACGGGCGCTCGGCGATCCAGCCGTAGGCCCCCCCGCTGTGATGGGCTTTGCCCGCCTTGCTCGCTTTTTCGGAAAGCCTCAGGAATCGCGAGCACAGCATCGGCGTCAGCGTGAAGCTCACCAGCATCGACATCATGATCGCCACCGCGCAGGTGATCCCGAACGAATGGAAGAACCGCCCGACCCGCCCGCTCATGAACGCGATCGGCAGGAAGATCACCACGAGCGACAGCGTCGTCGCCATCACCGCGAACGCGATCTCGCGGGTCGCCCCCATGGCCGCGTCCCAGGCGCGCAGACCCTTTTCCTCCATCCACCGGAAGATGTTCTCGTGTACGACCACCGCGTCGTCGATCACGATTCCGATCGCCAGCGTCAGCGACAGCATGGTGATGTTGTTGATCGTGAACCCGAACCAGCGCATGACCATGAAGGTCGCGATCAGCGACGTCGGAATCGCGCACGAGGCGATGACCATCGTCCGCCAGTCCCGCAGGAACAGCAGAATGGTCAGTGAAACCAGAATCGCCCCCAGGATCAGGTGTTTCTGGACCTCGTGCAGCGACGCGTTGATGAACAGGGACTGGTCGCGGATCGGCTCCATCCTCAGGTCCCCCAGCCCTTCCTGGCGGAACCCTTCCGCCAGCATCGCGAGCCGTTCCTTCACGTTGTCGATCACCTGGACGGTGTTCGTGCCGCTTTGCTTCTGAACGACCAGCATGACCGCGTTGTCGCCGTCGAGTCGGCCGACGGACCGGGGCTCTTCCCACGTGTCCTCCGCCCGGCCGACGTCGCTGACGCGGATCGGCTGACCCTTGATGTTCGTGATGATGACCTGGTTGAAATCCTGCGGGTCCGTCACCCGGCCCATCGTTCGCAGGACCAGCTCACGCGACGCCTGGTCCACCCGGCCGCCCGGGAGTTCGAGGTTCTGGGCGACGAGCGAGCGGCGGACCTCCTCGATCGACAGGTTGTAGGCCTCCAGCTTCTTCGTATCAACGATGACGTTGATCGCCCGCAGGCGGCCGCCCACCAGCGTCACCGACCCCACGCCGCCCAGGCTGCTCAATGACTCCTTGATCCGCTTGTCGGCGATCTCCGTCACCTCGCGCAGACTGCGTCGGCCGGACACCGCGATCGTCATCACCGGCGTCGCGTCGACGTCGAACTTGTCCACGATCGGGGTGTCCGTCCCGGTCGGCAGCCGCGACAGTATCGTATTGACCTTGCCTTGCACCTCCTGCTGGGCGACGTCGCGATCCTTCTCGAGTACAAACTGCACGATGATCGTCGACAAGCCTTCCTTCGTCACGCTGCGCAGCTCGTCGATGCCGGCTATGGTGTTGATCACTTCCTCGATCACCTTGGTGACGCCCGTCTCCATCTCCTCGACGGACGCGCCCGGCCGCGTGGTGGTGACGGTAATGATCGGCAGGTCCACGTTCGGAAAGAGATCCACGCCCAGCTTGGCGTAGCTCATCAAACCGACCACCACCGGCAGGGCGATCAGCATCGTCGTGAATACCGGCCGCCGTATGCACAGTTCGGGCAGAGTCATTCGCGGGCTCCCCCCTTCGCCGGCGCGGTGCTGATCGCATCCGTCCGAACCACCACCGCCACGCCGTCGGCCAGCTTGCTGTTGCCGCTCACCACCACCGATTCGCCCGCTCCAATTCCCCCGGCGATTTCGACCCGGTTGCCCTTGCGGTCGCCCAGCGTCACCGTCGCCTCGACGGCCTTGTTGTCCTTCACCGTGAAGACCTTGTTGACCCCGGCAAAACTCAGAACCGCCTCGATCGGAGCAAAAACGACCTCCTTGTCCAGGTGCGTTTCGACGAAACCCTTGGCGAACGATCCCGGCCTGAGCCGGTGGGACGCGTTCGGAACCACAATCTCGACCTCGAACGTCCGATTCTCCGGATCCACCGCCGGGTTGATCCGCGAAACCTCCCCCGCGAACCGGTCCTCGTACGCCTCGACCTGCAAAGTCGCGTGTTGCCCGACTTGTACCTCGCCGATGAATCGCTCCGGGACGGCCGCGCGAAGCTTGATCGGATCGTCCTTCACGACTCGAAACGCCTGCTTGCCCTGCGTCACCAGCTCGCCAACCGAAATGTATCGATCCGTGACCGCGTAGATCGGGCTCTTCGGGGACGTCGGGGGCTGTGCGGGAACGGTGGTGACAGCCGAGATCCCCGGCGCGCGAATCACCGTGTCGGACAACTGCTGTTCCGCCAATGCCAGTTCCGCCTGGCGGGTCCGGGCCTGGCTGATCAGCGATCGGGCGGTCAGGATCTCCACGTCGTAGTTGCTCCGTGCGACCTCCCAGGCCGTCCGCAAGTCCGCGAAATCCTGGTCGCTCATCAGCGGGGGGGTCTGCTCGTGCAACTGTCGGCCGCGTTCGTACTTGGCCTTCGCGTTGTCCGCTTCGAGTCGGGCCCGCTCGACCGTCGGCAGCTTTCGTACGTCGAAATCCTCCGGCGGCAGCTCCTTCAACCCGAGTTTTGAAAGCACCTCGCGTACCGCCAATTCCTTCTGTTGACGGGCCAACACGAAGTCCTCCCGGTCGACCTGGGCCAGCGGCTCGCCGGGCTCAGCCCGGTCGCCCACGTCCTTGAAGACCGCTGTGATCTTGCCCGCCACCTTGCTCGAGATCGTCGCCCGGTCGTCGCCGAACAGCGTCCCCACCACCTCGACCCCGCGCTGCACCGACTGCACGGTGACGCGTTCCAGTACCACCGGAACAGCCGGGTCCTCCTTGGGGCCCGGGTCGTTCTTCTCCTTGCCCGAGCACCCCGCCAACAACCCCAGCCCCAGCAACGCCACAACACGGGCGGCACCCCGCCCCGGATGCCCGTACGTCGGACTCGTTCGGTGGTGCCACAGCCGGATGCTCTCGGATGTGCTCCCCGCCCCCGACCACCTGCGGCTGGGCCACGTCGCCCGGCTCATCGACGATCCCCATGACCCCTTCGAGCGGGTGTGAGAAGCCCGGCAACCGTGCCCGTTTTGTGCTGCGGGCCCGCTGAAACGAGGTCTCGCCGTGGCGGACTTCCCGCCTCCACCGTGCAGCCAAGATCGCTGCACCACAAAACCCGGCTTCCCATACCCCTTCTCAGGCTCACCGCAATGTTGACGCATCACTCTCACCTGTTACAATACTGACTGGTCGGTTTTGAGAGGCTGATTCTAGGTCTGATCTGGCGGTTTCGCAAGCTGGGCGATCATGCAGAAGCTCGACGAGAAGAAGCGGCAAACCATCGCGGAGGAGGCGGCGAAGCTCTTCGCCACGAAGCCCTATCATAAAGTGACACTGGATGATATCGCGGCGGCGGCCGGTGTGGGCAAGGGCACGCTCTACATCTACTTTCCGAGCAAGGAGGAGCTCTTTTCGTCGATCGTCCAGCACGGTTTCGACCGGATGCTCGATGGAATCAAACGGCAACTGGCGGATCGGAAGGTGACTCCCGGCGAGGGGCTGCGGCATATCGTCGAGGGCCTTTTTCGATTTGCCTTCAGTCACCCGTACTTCTTCGAGCTGATCCGCACGGCCCCCGCGCTGGTGGAGGCCCGCCATGATTACTGGAGGGCCCGGCACGCGGAGTTGACCCAGTTGATACGGGATACGATCCGGGCGGGAGTGGAGAGCGGCGAGTTCGTGGATGCGCACCCGGAACTGACCGCCATCTACATCCCCGGCTTGGTCCGCTCGACCATGCTCTTCGGGCCGAAGGACCTGGACGAGCGAACGGTTGCGAATCACGTGCTCGAGTTCCTGTCGTGGGGTCTGTGCGCTCGCGACGGCGCGGTGGCGGGACTCGGGCTGCAAACCGGTTAACGGGGTGCGTCGGAGTTGAAGCATCTTATGGAGCTCAGGTCTAGCGGTGCCGCACGCGGCACCCACCCGCGGCGCGTGCGACGCGGCTGAGCAGAGCAGGGTGCATGAGATGCGGCTGGCAAGGGACACGACCATGGGTGTGGGAGCCCGCGCGGTGCCTGGACGACGGATGGCATACTGGCTGATGGGATGGGCTCTGGCGGCCTGCTGGGGGTGCGTCGACCAGCAGAAGGAGGTACAGATCTATCGCGACGTCCTGGGCGACGCCGCGGCCACCCGGCCGGCTTCCGCTCCGGCGGAAGAGCCGCTGAACCTGCGGCAGGCGCTGCGGATGGCCAACCGGCATAACGAGCAGTTGTCCCTGTCCGGCGAGGACTACCTGCAGGCCTTGATCGACAAGGAGCGGGCATTCGCCGGTTTCCTGCCCACCGTGAACCTCTCGCCGAGCTTTCTGATGCTGGATCGGCCGGAGACCACCACGCCCTCGCTGGCGAAGACCACGTGGCAGCAGTTCCGCAATGCGCTCGTCAACGGGGCGATCGGTCGCCTGGCCGGCGCCGCCACCGGCGGGGCCGTCGGCACGACGCCGACCGCCAGAACCCTCGGCGCCTCCGGGGCTGGGAACTCCACGGAGAGCGCGACGCTGGGCACGACCGGGGCCGGGCTGACGGGAGGCTCCAGTTCGCTGGGCGGCGCGGTCGGCAGCAGCTATCGGGTTCGAGACAACACCATCCAGCGGTTTTCCGTGCCCGCCACCGTCCGGATGAACGTCTTCAACGGGTTCCGCGATGAAGCGGCGGTGAAGGCGGCCGAGGCCACCATCGAGGAGCGGGAACTGCTTCTGCTGGACCTGCAGGCCGCCGTGTTGCTCGACGTGGCCCGGATGTACTACCAGGTGCTGCGCGCTCAGAGGCAAGTAGAGGTCCTCAGGAACTCGCTGGACGTTCAGGAGGAGCGACTTCGAGACATCCGCGGGCGGTTCGACGCCGGGCTCGCCCGTCCCCTGGACGTCGCCCAGACGGAGGCCCAGACCGCCCAGACGCGGGGAGCCCTCGTGCAGGCCCGTGGCGACGTGACCAACGCCCGCACCACGCTCGCCTTCCTGGTGGGAGCACCGGCGGTCGACGGCCTGCTGTCGGACGAATTCGACGTGCCGGACGAACTCGAGCCGCTCGCGGTCTACCAGTCGCGGGCCTCGGAGAGTCGCCAGGACCTGCGGGCCGCCGGAGCCGCGATCGACGCAGCCCGCGCGAACGTCGACCTCGCGGTGGGGCAGTACTACCCCTCGGTGACGATCAACTTCAACACGTTCATGTACGACGAGAACTTCAGCAATTCCAGCAAGTGGAACGGCCTGGTGTCGGCCAGCCTGCCGGTGTTTTCGGCCGGCCTGATCGAGGCGGACGTGCGAACCGCCTTCTCGCAGTTACGCCAGGCCCTGCTGAACGAAT
>JAPKGY010000750.1 GCA_026647385.1 Phycisphaerae bacterium
TGGGGACAGTCCCCCGGCTTCTCACAGACCCTCTGAGAATCCTTTCGTGGCACGAGCGATCCATCGCCGACGTCGACCTCCCGCTCAACCGGTGACCAGCCTTCGCTTCAGCGAGTCGAGTTCGTCGACGAGCGCGTGCGGGAGGTGGTCGCCGAACTGGTCGAAGAATTCCCGGACGCTGTCGGTTTCGGCCAGCCATTGCTGGCGATCGACGCGGAGCAATTCCTCGATGATTTTCGGGGGCAGTTCGAGGCCGGTGAGGTCGAGGCTGTCGGGCGTTGGAACGTAGCCGATGGGGGTGGCGACGGCGTCGGCCTCTCCCCGGCAGCGGTCGAGGACCCACTCCAGCACGCGAAGGTTCTCGCCGTAACCCGGCCAGAGGTACTCGCCTTCCTCGTCCTGGCGGAACCAGTTGACGTGGAAGATCTTGGGCGGCTTCTTCATGCGCTGGCCCATGAGCAACCAGTGCTGGAAGTAGTCGGCCGTGTTGTAGCCGCAGAACGGGAGCATGGCCATCGGGTCGCGACGAACCTCTCCAAGCTTCCCGTACTGGGCGGCCGTTCGTTCGGAGGCCATCGTCGCGCCGACGAACACGCCATGCTGCCAACTGTAGGACTGATAGACCAACGGGGCGAGTCGGGCGCGTCGGCCGCCAAAAACGACCGCGGAAATCGGCACGCCGTGGTGGTGCTCCCAACGGAAGCTTGCGGAGGGGCACTGGGTGAACGGGGCCGTGAACCGGGCGTTGGGGTGGGCGCCCGGCAGGGGCTTCTTCTTCTCGTCGAGCATGTCGGGCGTCCAATGGTCGCCCTTCCAGTCGATGCCGGACTCCGGCGGGTCGCCGTCCATGCCCTCCCACCAGACGGTCTTGTTGTCGCGAAGCAAAACGTTCGTGAAGATCGTGTTGCGACGCACGGTGGCCATCGCGTTCGGGTTGGTTTTGGTGTTGGTGCCCGGGGCGACGCCGAAGAAGCCGGCCTCGGGATTGATGCCCCAGAGCTTGCCGTCGGTGTCGATCCGCATCCAGGCGATGTCGTCGCCGACGGTCCAGATCCGATAGCCTTTTCGGGTGAGCCCCTCGGGCGGGACGAGCATGGCCAGGTTGGTCTTGCCGCAGGCGCTGGGGAATGCGGCGGCCACGTACTCGATCCGACCGCTGGGCGCTTCGACGCCCAGGATCAACATGTGCTCGGCCAGCCAGCCCTCCTTGCGGGCCATGGCGCTGCCGATGCGCAAGGCCATGCACTTTTTGCTGAGCAGGACGTTCCCGCCGTAGCCGGAGCCGACGCTCCAGATCGTGTTATCCTCCGGGAAATGGAGGATGAGGCGGCGTTTCTCATCGAGGTCGGCCTTGCTGTGCAGGCACCGGGTGAAGTCCCCGCTTTCGCCCAGTACTTCGAGCACCTCGTTGCCGCAGCGCACCATGATCAGCATGTTCAGCACGACGTAGATGCTGTCGGTCAGCTCGACGCCGATTTTGGAGAAGACCGAACCGACGGGGCCGAGCGAAAAGGGAATGACGTACATCGTCCGGCCGCGCATCGAGCCCTTGAAGATCTCGGCGGCCTTCTGGTACGCCTCCTTGGGCGGCATCCAGTTGTTCGTGGGGCCGGCCTCGTCCTTGTCCGTCGTGCAGATGTAGGTCAGATGCTCCGTCCGAGCGACGTCGTTCTTGGCGGTCCGGTGGTAGTAGCAGCCGGGAAGCTTGTCCGGGTTCAACTGGAGGATCTCACCCGTCGCGCAGGCTTCCGCCCGAAGGGCATCCCGCTGCTGCTCGCTGCCGTCGATCCAGACGATGCTGTCCGGCTGGCAAAGAGTCGCACATTCCTTGATCCAACTCTCGAGTACCTGGTTTTTTATCATGACAGACTCACCCCATCCCGTCAGGTCCGGGGAAATCGGCCTGACGGCAACGCCATTCACCTCGTGTAACTACATGGACTGAGGCCCGGGGGCTCTCAGGAGCCGGAATACAGTAGCAGAATGTGGCCAGCTTTGCCAAACCAGGGGGAAAGGGGGCGGGCCCGGGGCGGCAGGCTACGCGCCCGGACGGGGAACACGCGGCGGCGAACCTCAGCGGGAAGCCGGCCAGGCGCATCGGCAACCGTCGGCGAAGCGGCGCACTTGGGTATTCCGTGTCAAGTGCGGCTCAAGCGGTCCGCGGTCACCCGATCCGGCGGTGATTCGTTTGACTGTTGCCCACTGATGCCCGCGTTCGGCGGGGAGGTGAGTCGACCGAACACAGCCCGGTCCAGGCGGATGGTGACCCAGGCGGCCAGGAGGGCCAGGAGGACGGCGGCGGCATCCGCGGGTCGGCCGGCCAGCCGGCTGAACGCCTCGCCGGCGATGCCGGCGAGGACGACCAGAACGCCGATGAACAGTCCGTTCGGCCGGCGTCGACCTGCGCGGCTCCACAGCACCAGCAGGCCCGCCAGCAGGGCATACTGCAAAAAGGTGGCCAAGTAATCTCCGAGCAGGGTATGCCAGGGGCGATTGAACGAGGATGCCATGGGGAGCCAAGAAGCCATGGCCGAGGCCGGCCCGCTCTCGATGAAGGCGGCGGCCACCGCCGCCCGGCCGGCCACGCCCAGAGCGATCACCATCACCAG
>JAPKGY010000751.1 GCA_026647385.1 Phycisphaerae bacterium
CGTAGGACGGTTACCCATTCTTGCTCCTTTAATGCCGCTCACACAGGAAGACCTGATCAAGGACCCGGCCGGTGGATTGTGCTTTCGTTGTCATCGGGCGGAGGATTACACGAAGAAAAAACACGTACACGGTCCGGTGGCGGCGGGGGCATGCGCCATCTGCCACGAGGCTCACTCGTCCTGGCACGAAAAGCTGCTGACGAAGACGCCCAAAGACCTCTGCCTGCTTTGTCACAGCGACGTTCTGGACGACCTGAGGCTCTCGCGTCACGTTCACGACCCGGTCACCCGGGGGCTTTGCACGACCTGTCACGACCCGCACGCGTCGGACCAGAAGGGGCAGGTTCGCGAGAGCGTGCCGAAACTCTGTTTTTCGTGCCATCAGGAGATCGAGGACCTCATCGCGTCGTCGGCCCACGTTCACGGCGCGGTGACCTCGGAGGGTGCGTGTACCTCCTGCCACACGGGGCACGGCGGCCCGCTTCCGAGGCTGCTCGCCGAGCCGCTGATGACCTTGTGTTTATCCTGTCATGACCGGCCGATGCGGACCGCCGACGGCCAGACGATCGCGGACATGGCCCGTCTGCTTCGCGACAATCCGGATCACCACGGGCCGGTGCGCCGCGCCGATTGCGTCGCCTGCCACAATCCCCATGCGGCGCCGAATTTCCGGTTGCTGTCGAAGGAATACCCGCGGATGTTCTACGCGCCGTTCGATCTTCGGAACTACGATCTGTGTTTCACCTGTCACCTCAAGGAGCTGGTCACCGTCGATCGTGGGATCGGCGTGACCGGGTTCCGCGACGGCGACCGGAATCTTCATTTCGTCCACGTGCACAAGGACGAAAAGGGGCGGACCTGCCGCGCGTGCCACGAGGTCCATGCCTCGAAGCGGCCTTTCCATGTTCGCGAGAAGGTCCCGTTCGGGACGGGCGGATGGGAACTCGAGGTCAACTTTGAGGTCACACCAGGCGGCGGCCGCTGCTCGCCCGGGTGTCATGAGGTCCGTTCCTACGATCGGGCCCCGTCGGCGGCTCCGTTGTCCGGGGCCGGGTCGGGTTCGGAGGTGACAAAATGAAGGCTAGCCCGGGAAAGTCGGTTCTCGGTCGCCTGCCCGGCCGATGGGGGTGGGCGATCGTCCTGGTGGTGTGTGCGGCCGCGGAAGCGGCGTCGCTGGTGCCCGCCGGCCGGCCCGCGCCCGAGTTGAGCGCTGCCACGCTCGACGGTGAACCGGTTCGCCTGGCGGACCTCAAGGGCCGCACGGTGCTGCTTCTGTTCGGCGAGTTGTACAATCCCCATTCCATTTCCGCGTGCAAGGACCTCTCGGGTGTCCTCGCCAAGCCGTCTGTGTCGGGCCTGAAGGTGTCGGCTTTTATGATCGTCACCCAGCAGGTGCCCGCCGCGGAACTGAGGGCGGACGCTGCCGCGAAGGGGGTGGCCCTTCCGATCCTTCACGACGATGGGCGGCGCACCTTCGCGGCCTACCAGGTCATGGTCTTGCCCAGCCTGGTGATTATCGACGGAAACGGGCAGACGGCGCTCGCCTGCGCGGGCTATCCGTTGGACTTCGCGGATCTGGTCGCGGACTCGATCCTTCTGGCGGCCGGCAGCATCTCCAACAGTGAATATGACCGCCGGCGACAGCCCAGCACGATGCCGGCGGTTTCGGAAGCGCATGTTCGGGCATCGCGTCTGGCCGCCCTGGGGGAGCAACTGGTCCTGCGGGGGAGCGAGGAGACGGCCATCAGCACCTTTCGGGACGCGATCGCACTGGATCCCGACTGCATCCCCGCCCGCGTGGGCCTGGGCAATTGCCTGCTCAATCGAAGGGAACTGGCCGAGGGCGAAACGCAGTTCCGGCACGTGCTGAAGTTGCATCCCGACTCGGTGGAAGGCGCGTTGGGGCTGACCCGCGTCGAACTGATCCGGGGCGGGGGCGAAATCAAGTCCGCCACCGAGCGCCTTCGCGGTCTGCTCCTCAAGCGTCCGAACGATGCGAAGGTGATCTATTTGTCCGGACTGGCGGCCGAGAAGTCCGGTGACGCGAGCGCCGCGATGGGGCACTACAAGCGCGCCGCCGAGATCCTGCTTTACGGCCAACCGCAAAGGTGGGAGGTAAAATGAGGGATAAACCCAGCGAACATCGGGGTGGCGAACCCGTGAACCAGGGGCGACGGCGCTTCTGCCAATTGACCATCGGGGGGATGGCGGTTGCCTCCGCGGCGACGGTGAGTTATCCGGTCATCTCGTTCCTGAAGCTGCCAAAGTCCTTGCAGCAGGAAGAGCCGGTGGAGGTGCCGCTCGCCGACCTGGCTGAGGACGCGGCCACGTGGGTGGAGCACCTCGGCCAGCAGATTGCCATTATCAGGGTGGACGGCGGCGCGATGGCGTTCAACGGCGCCTGCCCGCACCTGGGGTGCATCGTCCAGTGGGACGGCCCGGCCCGGGCGTTCAAGTGCCCGTGCCATGGCGCGGTCTTCAACGATAAAGGGGAGCCCGTGGCCGGTCCGGTTAATGCTCCGCTTCGGAAAGTGCAGGTCGAGATCAAGGACGGGGTTTTGAGGATTATGTGAGATGGGCATCTATAAATGGCTGGACGATC
>JAPKGY010000752.1 GCA_026647385.1 Phycisphaerae bacterium
CGGGCGGGGCGGGCGGAACAATCTTTCAAACCGAACGTCGAACACGTCTGACCGAACGTCGATCACCTCGGACCAACCGTCGTATCCAGGATCTGCAGCGACCCTTCCGACGAACGCCGCCGATCGCCTCGCGTCTCGACCACCATCAGCACGGCGGGCTCGATCATGCAGCCGTTGCCGATGGTGATCGGAAAGGCTGCGTTGTTCGCCAGTCGCAGCGTACACCACCACGGCTCGCCCGGAAGTACCGTCGCCTCCGGAACACTCAGTGCAGCCGTCAGATACCTGTCCGGGTGGAAGGGGTAGTCGCGACGTTCCGGCGCGATGGAGGCAGCCAGCCTCCTGGCCGCCGAAACCGCGGGCTGCGTCGCGAGCGGTTCAACCTTCCACTCGCGGCATTTGCTCTGGATCAGGAATCGTTGCTCGAAGTTGGCAGGCCGGGTGGTCAATTCACGCAGCTTCGAGGCTGCCTCCTCGTCGTGCCCTGCCTTCTTGTACGCCTCAGCCAACAGGATGGCCGCCCACACGTCCTTGTCCGCCGCCGGCAACAGGGTGCGTTCGGCATCGGCGAGCTGATTCCCGCGCAGCAACAAGGCGCCGGCGGCACGCCGGGCGACGGCATTGTCCGGATCGGTGGTCAGCACGGTTTGCGAAAGCATGCCGGCATAATCCGGCGTCGGATCGTAATGGGCGAAGAACCACGCCAGATCCGCGATCAGGCTGTCATCCAACGACGCCTGCGTCGCCCGGGCGTTATCAACCGTCGACCTGCAAAGTTTGCTGGCCAGCCGGAAGTGACTCTCAGCCGACTGGACGTCACCCTTCAGAAGCGCGACCTGTGCCCGAACGATGAGTGTATCGACGGTCATTGGCTCAGCCTCGACCGCCTGCCTCGCGAGTTCCTGGGCTTCGTCGAGTCGCTTCAGTTCCATCAGGACCGCCGCCCGGGCCAGCAGCAGACCGGTGGGCGTGCTTGCCGGATTCAGAATCTGCGACAGCTTCTGGGCGTGCGAATACCAGATCTCCGCCTCTTCCGCCAGGCCGTGGAGCCGGAGTTCGTCGCCGAGATTCGTGGCCGCGTCCAGGTCTCCGGGGTTGACCTCCAACCGGGCGACCAGCAGGGACACGCGGTGAATCCACCGCTGATCGGGCGGAGCGATGTCCGCCAGGAACCGGCGGGCAGCCAGGTTGTACGGGTCGTCCCGGAGGGCAGCCTCCGCCTGTTGGCGAGCTTCCTCGCGCTCGCCGCGATTCCAATGGAAGTCGGCCAACCGGTAACGCAGGTCGCCGGCCACCGCGCGCGGCAGGTTGCCCTCCGCCAGTTGTCTGCGGCAGAAGTCCGCTCGGGCATCGGCTGTCTGCAGGGCGTCCAACCGGGTTCGCGTCAAAGCCCATGCCGCGGGCACGTCGTCCGGCGCCAGGCGGCGGTACGTCTCCAAAACCGCCTGAACCTCGGCTTCGCGGTGAAGAAGGTTCAGCAGATCGACCTGCCAGCGCCAGGCCTCGGCCAGATCCGGCTCGACGCGGGCAGCCGCCTGCATGAAGAGCAGCGCGATCTCGGCATCGATCGCCGATAGGCCGGCCTGGGGCGTCAATGGATAGTCACGTCCGAGATCGACCAGCCACTTGCCGGGCGAACGGGCGTCGACGCCCGCGGCCGATCCGCAACACAGGGCCACCCAACCCGCCGCCAGGAGCATCCTCCACCGCCTCACGCGTCATCCTCTCTGATGTTTCGGGGCACACCCGTCACGATCCATCCGGTTCCAACGCCCCCCATCATACCGGCCCGGTCGGCCTTGGCTATGCCCGCGCCGACGACTCCGGGCCGGTCAACCGCCATGCCCGGAGCAGTTCGGCCACGCTCCAGGCCTGGGCGAAGCATCCGCCCGGATGGTGCGGCGGATCGCCGTCGAACACCTCGCTCACCGAGCCGATCCCTGCCTCGTCCAAATGTTCGATCAGAGCCCCCAGTTGTTCGCGCATCTCCGTCCGGGCCTTCGGGGAGAAATCCCGCGTCCGCAGGTAGCCCTCGACGTACGCCCCGATCAACCAGGCCCACACCGTGCCCTGATGATAGGCGCTGTCGCGTTCGTAGGAGTTGCCCGCGTAACGCCCCCGGTAGGCCGAATCACGCGGCGACAGCGACCGCAGGCCGAACGGCGTCAGCAGTTCGCGCTCCACGCATTCCATCACCGCACGCTGCTGATCCCGACTCAACGGAGAGTGAGCCAGGCTGACGGCGAAGACCTGATTGGGCCGTACCGACGCATCTCGCTCGTCCCCGCGCACCACGTCGTACAGGCAACCACGCGAAGCGTTCCAGAAGCACCGGCCGAACGATCGCTGCACGTGGTCCGCCATCTCGGCGTATCTCACACTGGCGGGCGGGTCCAGCGTCGCCGACCGCGTCGCCAGGATTCGTAGCGCGTGGTACCACAGCGCGTTGATCTCGACCGGCTTGCCGTGTCGGGGCGTGAAAACCGTGTCGCCCCACTTCGCGTCCATCCAGGTGATCTGCGTCGAGGCGTCCCCCGCCACGAGCAGACCGTCGCTATCCATGTGAATGTTGAACAGCGTACCGCGCCGAAAGGCCTCGAC
>JAPKGY010000753.1 GCA_026647385.1 Phycisphaerae bacterium
GGTCGGTTTGGCCAAAGAGCCAGATCGATCGCGTGGATGCCCATGTCGAACAGGGCCCCGCCACCGGCGAGCCTCGGGTCGTAAAACCAGTCGCTCTTGCCCCAGCGGGGGTACGGCCCGGGATGGGCAAAGCGGATCCGGATCATGAAAGGCCGGCCGATCGCGCCGTCGACCAGCAGCTTGTGGAGCTTGCGATTACCACGCGTGAAGCGGTTCGAAAAGCCGACGATCAGTTGCCTGCCGGTCCGCTTGAGCGCCCGCCTGATCTGAGTAATATCCTCCATCCTCAGCACCGGCGGCTTTTCCAACAGCACGTGGGCGCCGTGCTCCAGAGCACCCACCGTATGCTCGGCGTGGAAGCGGTTCGGCGACACGACGGATACAACGTCGAGTCGCTCCGCGTCGAGCATCTGGCGATAGTCGCGATAGACCGCCAAGTCACCGCAGATGCGACGGGCTTCCGCCAGCCGCTTCGGCTCCGGATCACACGCAGCCGTCAGCTTCACACCCGCACACTTGAGGTAGCCCGGCAGATGCGCCGTTTGCGCCATCTTGCCGCAGCCGATCACGCCCGCTCGCCAGATTCTCGGCACGACGTCAGCCCTCGCATCGGGGTCCGTGGATGGTTGCCAGAGGAAGCGGCCCGATCCGCCTCCGCAGGTCGCACGGAATGACCCGCGTATGGTAGCCGGGCAATATCGCCCTGTCGCGTTGCGGAATTCCGGCCATCCAGCGAACTCCCAGCAAGGGAGGGTTTGTGACGGTGTCGGCGGGTCGGTGGCATGGGCCGCCAGGGCGACCCATACTCTCCATACGCTTCGTCGCCGGACCGGCCGAAACGCTCACGGACTCCGCAAGGGAATCTGGAACGATTCCCCTCTTCCCATCGCCACGCGGCAGGGTACAATGCCGCAACACCCGGCGTTACGCCGTCGGCAAAGCATCCGTGAACCATGCGACCGAGGAGCGCCGCATGCCCATCTCCTTGACCGAACCGATCAGCCAGGCTTTCGACCGCACGAAACGGATTCTGTTCGCCCCGTTCAAGGTCGGCAAGTGGTTCACGCTCGGATTCTGCGCGTGGCTGGCATATCTGGGGGAAGGAGGCGGCAGTTGTCACGTTCCCAGCAGTGGGGGCCCGCCCGCACCCGGCGGCCCGGGGACTCCGTCGTTCGGAGACTGGTTCGCCCAGAACACTTACTGGCTGATTCCCGCCATCGCCTGCCTCGTCATCCTCGTCATCGGAGTGGGCATCCTCATGATCTGGCTTCGGAGCCGCGGCGCGTTCATGCTCCTGGACGGAATGGTCAAGAATCGCGGGGCCGTCAAGGAGCCCTGGCGAGCCTATCGCCGGCATGGCAACAGCCTGTTCTGCTTCAACCTGGCGTATACCGTCGTGGTGCTGATCGCCGTCGCGAGTATCCTCGCGTTGTGCTTGGCCATCGCATGGCCTGACCTTCAGAACCGGCAGTTCACGGGTCTGGGGTTCATCGCCCTTGTTCTCGGTACGCTGCTCGTTCTCGTGACCCTCTCTGCGGCGACGATCCTCTCCCTGTTGCTCAGCGACTTCGTCGTGCCTGCCATGTACTTGCGAAACGAACGCGTGATGGCTGCCTGGGGCACGGTCGGCCGGGAAGTGCTGTCGGGACACGCGGGGACAATCGTTCTGTTCTATCTCATGAAGATCGTGCTCGGCATCGGCGTGGCCGTGATAGGCTTCCTCGCCATTTTCGCATCATGCTGCATCGCCCTGGTGCCTTATATCGGCACGGTGATTCTGCTGCCGCTGATTGTCTTCATGCGAGCTTACACGCTGCACTTTCTCGAGCAGTTCGGGCCGCAGTGGCGGCTTTTCGTCGACGAGACGTTTCCGACCTGCCGCGTGTGCAGATACAACCTGACCGGCAACGTCTCCGGCGTCTGCCCGGAGTGCGGCGCGCCGATCCCTCCCGAGCCACCGACCCCGTCGGCGCCGCCGACGTCGCCGGAGTGGCCGCCGGCATAAAAAAGGAATCACGCAAACCGCTCCGGCGTTTCACTGCAAGTTGTGCGCGGACGAGCCACTGTGACGAAAAAAGGAGGCACAACGTGGGTGCCCCGCCCGAGGGTGCCGCATCCCTCTCGGCACCCCGAGAGGGATGCGGGTCGATGATTGCTTGCGAACGGAACCACCCAGGCGGGCACCACCATTCCACGTTCGACCCGGGTGCCCCCCGCCCTTGCTGCGCGAGCATGGTTCGGCCGGCCGTAAGTACGCCGTTGTGATGTCACTTCCTAAAACGCCGATGATATGGGCGATCAGATCGACGATGCCTTCCATCGGATGACGCGAAAATCGGTCGTCAGCGTCGCCAGGTGGTCGTTCGCGTCCATGCCCAGACAGGAAGCGTACGTTCCATCGCCGTCACCCGAGGAGAACAGAGCGACGCTGGCCTTACCATCGGTCAACAGCCCGCAATCTCCCGCATCTTCCAGGGAATCGATCAGTGTCTGAATGAAAGAGTCACAGTCCTCGTCCGATCGGGCGAGCATTTCCGCGGAGACCTCTTCATCCATGAACGAGCCCATGGCCGTGTCGACGCCGTATCCATACACCTCCC
>JAPKGY010000754.1 GCA_026647385.1 Phycisphaerae bacterium
GACACTTTCCATGGCCGATGGGTGACCGCCGAGACGGAATGGTGGGCGGGCGATCGGTTCGTGGGGTTCTCGTTCGTGCCGATGAGCGAGGAACTGCCGGGCAAGGGGATGCCGGAGGTGACGTGGCGGCGCACCTGCCGATTGCGATTCCTGCTCGGCAAGCGCAAGGAGGATCTGCCCGCGGTTCGCTATCTGCGAGTTTACGGGCCGGCGGAGGCGGTGGAAGCGAACTTCGAGGTCCGGCTCGACAAGGCCGGCCCGCTGGCGGCGCCGCTGGAACTGAGGATGGTCAACGGCCTGGTGATTGCGCAGGACGGCGAGGATGCGGAATCAGGGGTGATCGAATCGGATCGCGAGCGCGTTCGATTGCGTTTCGGCAAGAAAGACCTGAGCGGTGCGAGCCGGACGATCGCGACCCTGGTTGGCGGGCGGGGCGACAGGAAAGGGTTCTCCTTCCTGCCGGCGGAGGTGGTTGAAAGAGGGATCATTCGGGTGCCTTCGCTGGGCGCGTCGATCGTACACGTCGGCAGCCAGGTGGATTATTCGGAAAGCACGGGCTCCGGCCCATCGCCCGCGGATCGCTCGGAGACGAGGCCTTCGCCGACGTTCGAGTCGGTCGCGCGGGAGACGATCGGTGGTTCGGTTGTCCGCCAGGCGTTCCGGACGCCCGAGTTGGAGAAACGGGCGGAGCGTCGATACCGACCGGTGCTTGAAGCCGCCATGTCCGTCGACCTGCCGGAGCCGATTCTGAACGAGTTCTACCGAGCGGAGGTGGTTCGACTGGCTGCCGCGGCGGACGGCAAGCGTGGCGATGAGCCGATCTCCGCGGCGGCCTATGCCGAGTTCAGCCAGCCGGTGGCCGGCTGCCAGGAGGCAAGGGCCCTGGACGTTGTGGGCATACCGGGCGCGGCCGAGGCGTTTCTGAATGCATGTCTGACGCTCAAGCCCTCGCTCGTGCCAGCCGGTCGTTTCGGCAAGAAGGTCAAGGGCTTCCTCGGTGTTCCCGCGGGTCCGCGAGAGGTCCGCGATCGTTCGGTCCTCGAGCATGGTGTGTTGCTCGGGCTGGTCGCTGAGCACTACCGGCTCACGCGCGATCGGCGATGGCTGAACAGCCACTCGTCGAGACTGATCCAGGCGTGCGATTTCATCATCACCCAGAGCCAGGCTGAGTCTCCGACGCACCTGTGGGACACCGACGAGCCGACGGACGGCTTGCTGCCGGCTGGACCGATTCCGGGTACGACGGCCTGGGGTCGCTGGTTGGCCGCGAACGCATACGCCGCTCGTGGATTTCGGGAAGTCGCGGAGGCGCTGGGGGACATCAACGACCCGGATGCGAGTCGTCTGCTCAGAAGCGCCGAGGCGTTTGAACGGGAGGTCGCCCGAGCGTCGCGGCTGGCCATGATCGAGAGCCCCGTGGTCCGCCTGGCTGACGGGTACCATTCGCCGATGCAGCCGATCCGTGTTGGTTTTCGCGGGCGGGAGCCGGACCCGGTGCTCGAGGCGGTCCAGGGTGCGGTTCACCTGGTCGCAAGCGGCGTGTACGACTCGGACGCGCTCGAAACGGGGTGGATCCTGCGCGATGCGGAGGACAACGTCCTGCCGGGCGTCGGTATGAGCCATCCGGAGAAGCCGGAAAGCGTGGCGGTGCGGTCCCGGTATGTCCGGGAATGCTCGCGTTCGCCGGCGGGGCCGCCGCCGCTGGTTCCGGCGTGCCTGGATGCCGGCCGATACCGCGACGCGTGGCGATCGTTTTACGGGCTGCTGGCCGCCGAGCTGGCCCGAAGGTCGGCCGACCATACCGAATCCGGGCTGCGGGCATCCGGCAACGGGGCCGTTCTGCTTGTGTGGTTGCGCGAGATGCTGGTTCGCCAGCGCGGCGTGGAACTGGAGCTCTTGGCGGGCGTTCCGCCGGAGTGGTTTGCACGCGGCCGCAAACTATCCGTCCATCGCGTCCCGACCGGGTTTGGCCCGCTGGATTTGAGTGTTGATTCACAAGCCGATGGGAACCGCATCACCGCGCGGCTGCGCGGGCCGGAACGCGATCGGCCCCCGTCGGTGCGGTTATGGATACGGGCGTCCCGGCCTTTGATCGGGGTAACGGTGAACGGCGAGCGGATGGTCACGTTCTCCGCTCATACCGGCCTGATACGCCTGCCCGCGACGAGCGGCGAAACGGTGATCGTGGCGACGTATTGATACCGGCCACCGCGAGGTCCGTGCATCCTCTAGGGTTCAACTGCTCTGCTGTTCTGATTCCAGGAGATGAGCGCGCATTCTCCGCGCGCACGTAAGGTCGATGGTGAAAGGTGGCTGCCGTCTTACAGCGTGTCGCCGACCGCGCTGGCGATGGTCGTGTACAGGTTGAGGAACTTCTCGCCGATGGTTCGGATCGTGCCCACCGACACGACGACGATCAGGGCGACCAGAATCGCATATTCGGTGGCCGCCACCGCGCAGCCCTCGGACGTGAAACGACGCCGGCAGTTTCGCAGGAATTGTCGAGTTCTTTCATTTATGGAAGAAAAAACCCTGACGGATGTACACGGAAAAGTAGCAAATGCAGTGCAATGAAAACGCAAAGCGCAAAATGACAG
>JAPKGY010000755.1 GCA_026647385.1 Phycisphaerae bacterium
GACGCTTTTGAACTTCCTGGAACGGCTGTGCGGCGTCGCGACGTTGACCCGCAAGTTCGTTGAGGCCGTCCGCGGCACCGACGCGAAAATCCTCGATACCCGCAAGACGATCCCCGGCTGGCGCGTGCTGGACAAGTACGCGGTCCGTTGCGGGGGGGGCCTTAACCACCGCATGGGGCTGCACGACGCGATTCTGGTCAAGGACAACCACCTGGCGGGAATTCCCGTCTCGGGACTGAAGGCGGCCGCCGCCGAGATGATCGATCGCCAACGGCAGCTCGGTCGGAAGCCCGATTTCGTCGAATTCGAGGTTGACACGCTCGATCAGTTGGATGCCTTGCTGGCTGTGCCCGGGATCGACGTCATTTTGCTGGACAACTTCACGCCCGGGCAGTTGACCGAGGCGGTGCGTCGGCGTGATACCGCCGGCCTTCGCGGGAGGATCCAGTTGGAGGCCTCGGGTGGCATCAACATCGAGACGGTGGCCGTCGTCGCCGCCACCGGCGTCGACCGCATCAGCGTGGGCGCGATCACCCATTCCGCCCCGGCCCTCGACATCAGCATGGAGATCGCCGGCGATTAAAGGAGGAGATCTTATGTACAGGCCCGCTCTGGACTTGCGTGAGACCGAACGTGCCATTCGGCTGATCAAGGAGTTCTTCCAGGTCAATCTGGGGGAGGCGCTCAACCTTCAGCGGGTCAGTGCGCCGCTGTTCGTCCTGGCGGATACGGGCATCAACGACAACCTGAACGGGATCGAGAAGCCCATTTCGTTCGGGATCAAATCGTTGAACGGCCACCGGGCGGAGATCGTCCAGTCGCTGGCCAAGTGGAAGCGCATGGCGTTGGCGGATTACGGCTTCCAGCCGGGCGAGGGCATTTACACGGACATGAACGCGATCCGCCCGGACGAGCAGATCGGGCCGATGCACTCGCTCTACGTCGACCAGTGGGACTGGGAACGGGTCATGAGCCCGGAGGAGCGGCGGCTCTCATTCCTCGAGGATGTCGTCGGGCGGATTTATGACGTCATTCTGCGGACCGAGCGGATGGTGGCGGAGAAGTACCCGGTCATCCGGCCCGTGCTCCCGCCGAAGATCACCTTCGTCCACACGACCGAACTGGAGAAGCGGTTTCCCGCCGCAAGTCGTCTCGAGCGCGAGAACGCGATCTGCAGGGAACTGGGAGCGGTGTTTGTTCAGGGGATCGGGGCGAAGTTGTCCGACGGCAAGCCCCACGATGGGCGGGCTCCGGACTACGACGACTGGATCAGTCCGACCGAGCGCGGGCCGGGCCTGAACGGCGATATCGTGGTCTGGAACCCGGTGCTCGGTCGATCGTTCGAGCTGTCATCCATGGGCATCCGGGTGAGCGCGGAATCGCTGAAGCAGCAATTGGCCCTGACCGGCACCGAGGAGCGGGCCGGCCTGTTGTTTCATCATCGTTTGCTGAACGGCGAATTGCCCCAGACCATCGGGGGAGGCATCGGCCAATCGCGGCTGTGCATGTTCTTCCTCAGGAAAGTCCACGTCGGCGAGGTTCAGTGCAGCATCTGGCCCGAGGAAATGCGCCGGCAACTGAAGGAGCAGAACGTCGTTCTGCTCTGAGGCGGCGCGTGCCGCGTTCGACGAGCTGTCAATAACCCTGGTCCCGCGCGCTGATAATCGCCGCGGTCACGATGGACGCGACCTGAACGAGGGTGGTGAGCCCGCCGAGCGCGCAGGCGGCCAAGGCCAGTCGCCGCCGAGGGTCGCGACGGCGGAGAGCCCCCACCGCCACGACGACGCCGATGACGGCCAGGAGCAGGCCGACGCCGAACGGCGTGAAGATGGCGGACGGGACCGGATGCCAGTGCCCATCCGCCACCGCGTCGAACAGGGCGGTCGTCAGTTGGTGCCAGGCGGTGTCCGGGCCGAGCTGCTTCCTGAGGAACAGAGCCATGCTGCCGATCCATATCCCGTAGCCTGCCAAGGCCATGAACGCCGCCCCGATCCCCAGGGCCAGAGCGCCGCCGGCCGCCGAGTTGCCGGTGGCCTGGCCGGCACGTCTGCGGGCCTCCGCCAGCAAACGCCGGGCCCAGGCGAATTCAAGGGCGAGAATCGCCAAGCCGATGGGGATCACCACGAACGCCGGCCCGGGCAGCACCAGCAGGGCGAGGCCCACCAGCAGCACGCTTCCACCCAGGATGAGCACGACGATCCGTCGTGTGTGCCGCCAGGCCAGCAAAGCCATGGCTTCGAGATCCTCGGTGAGCGGGGCCTCTTTGCGACGCTGCTCCCGGGAGGAGGCGACGAGCGAAGCCAGAACGCCGACCGACAGGATCCCCGCGATGATGATCAGCGACACCTCGATCGGGATCTTGAAGAAGTGGGCCATCAGCATCTTGGCCCCAATGAACGCCAGCAGGAAGACCAGGCTGAGCTTGAGATACCGGAATCTGTGCATCATGCCCGACAGCGCGAAGTAGATCGACCGCAGGCCGAGGATGGCGAAGACGTTCGACGTGAAGACGATGAACGGATCGCGGGTGACGGCCAGGATGGCCGGGATCGAATCGATGGCGAACAGCAAATCGCTGCTCTCAATGACCAGC
>JAPKGY010000756.1 GCA_026647385.1 Phycisphaerae bacterium
AAGGCGATCGCGGGGATGACGGGGACGGCCTCGACCGAGGCCAACGAGTTCATGAAGATTTACAAGCTCGACTCCCGAATTCCCTTGCTCACCGCCTCGGTGACGAGGTGGACCACCTCGTCAACCGAGCCGGCTTCGACGGCCTGGTCCACGGCGGTCACCGCGCGCCCCGGATCGTAGTCAGCCGGTTTGAGCCCGGTGAAACCCGCTCCCTCTCCCAGCCGGTGTATGCGAACGGCCGTCTCGAAGAAGAACCGGTCAGCCAGCTCCTTCGCCTCCGGTCCGAGCTTTCGTACTGCCACAGTGCGGTCGAAGGCGGCGCGGACCTCCGCTTCGCCGTCGGCCTTGATCCAGCGGAGCACCGGCGTGATGTCGCCTTTTTCCAGTGCCTGCCTGGCTGCGACGACCACCGGTCCGTTGATCGCATCGCAGTGGGCGGACGCCAACTGTGGCACAGCCAGGGTTCCCCATGCCGCGATTCCCATGCACGCGAGAGTGTAGCGAGCCCTCATGATTCGTTCTCCTGTGGTTGGTGTTACGATGGCCTCACGTTCGCGCGGGCAGCCAGCTCGCTTTCGAGCCGGATCGCTCGCGGAAAGAGAATGTTGTTCTCCTTGTGGATGTGCTGGTGCAGATCCTGCTCCAGCGTGTGCAGGCCGTCCAGCAACGCCCGATAGCTGCCGCAGGCATCTGCCGGAACGGTATAGCCGTCCGTTCGGTCGCGCAGGATGGCCAGGGCGTTCCCCGCGCCATCGTGCTCCGCCTCCATCACGCGGATCGGGTTTTGCACGCTCCCGCAGTGCTCCACCACGATCGCCCGGCTCGCCTCCATGCGCGCGATCATCGGGAAAAGAATCATCTCCTCCTTGGCCATGTGCGACTCGAGTTCCTCACGCAGTCCCGCAAACACGCGCCGGCACTCGTGAAGCGACGGATGCCGCTCGCCGTGGACCTGGCTGACCTTGTCCAGCAGGGCGGTGAGCCGGGGCAGCTCCTCTTTCAGGTAACAATGGTGCGTATCGAGGATGTGCTCGATCAGAGATGACAGGGAAGCGGCCGACCAGTCCCGTTGGGGCGCCCCCGCGGACTCGGCGTCGATTTGCCGGAGGGCTTCCACGACCGTCTGGCCCGAGACGCCCTGCTCCGCGCAGGCCTCGTTCAGCGGCCGATGCCCGCCGCAGCAGTAGTCGATGCCAAATCGCTCAAAGACCCGCGATCGGGCGGCGTTCTGTACGACAAGCTCACCGACGGGCGTACTCAGATTGATCCCTGACATAATCGATCCTCCATTATGGCGACCGCCTGTCCGTGGGCAGCCGCCGGTCCTGATTCCCTCATCCCAAAACCTTGAAAACCGCCGGCCAGAGGCCGCGGAGACAGGATTTTAGGACCGATACCTACTTGCAACCGGCCCCGGACCGGCGTAGAATTAAACCGGATATCCAGGTCCACGTTAGCATTGTAGCGGGGCAAATCTGGATGTCACGGTCCAGATTATGAAATCTGTCCGCCCGCCCGCGGGGGTGCACAAGAACGGGAGAAGCCATGATTTCGCAGACGGCCGAATACGCCCTGAGGGCGGTGGTCTGGCTGGCCGGCCATCCGGAAGCCCCCCTGGGTACCCCCGAAATCGCCGAGGTGACCCGGGTTCCGACGGGATATCTGTCCAAGGTGCTGCAGGAGCTCCGGCGGGCGGGACTGGTCGTGTCGAATCCGGGTCGTGGCGGGGGGTTCAAGCTGGCCAGGCCGGCCCGGGAGATCTCGGTGCTCGACGTGGTGAACGCCGTCGATCCTGTCGAACGGATCGAAGCGTGCCCGCTGGGACTCAAGTCGCACAGCGGTACGCTCTGTCCCCTGCATCGCCGGTTGGACCGGGCGATCGAGCTTATGGAGCGGGCGTTCGCCGAGTCGACGGTCGCGGAACTGGTGGGGGAGGTCGGTGGAACATCGCCGCTGTGCGAGGATGCATCGGCCGGGCCCCGGAGGCGAGAGCGATCCGGCTCGCGCAAGCGCTGAGACGGCCGTCGGACGGGTGGCGTGGATCGTAGGAACGTCGTCTTGCGGCACCTCCAGGTGAATTCCTGAGACCATGCCCGTACGACGGCATCGCAGGTCGGACCCCGCGGTTTTGCACCAAGGACGTAAACGTTGAAGGGCGACACGCAGAGGCGGATCGAGCGGATCGGTCTGGAACGAATTTCAGTTATTTTTGTCTTGAAGTGGGGCCGAACCCGGCTATCATGCGGGCTCGCGGAGAGCGGCTTCAGAATGCCGAGTGCCGTGCCGATAACCTGATTGAGGCTGCACCGGGTCTCTCACGCCAGTGAATTCGGCCTTCCCCTCGTTCGGTAGCCGGGTGGTATCGGGAACCACTGGATACTAGTAAAGACTTCTTACCGGGTGAGTTCCGCCGTTGAGGAAGTCGCCCAGGGTGTCGCCATATGAGCTTCGGGGGCCCGGGGGTGGTATTGGGCTCAACGGGGAAAGGTCCTCGCCCGCGTGCACGAAGGAGAGCGCCCGCCCGGCCCCGTCGCGCACCGCGCCGATGCGCATCTCGCCGGCGTGGAGCCCGACGCGCCGGGTGGCGCCC
>JAPKGY010000757.1 GCA_026647385.1 Phycisphaerae bacterium
GACGAGGCCCGGGCCATCGCGGCGAAGCTGATGGCCGATCATGACAACGTGCTGGATACACTCGCCCGCGAGGAACTGGGCATCGATCCCGCGGAACTGGGCGGCTCGGCGCGGGAGGCAGCCATCTCGTCGTTCATGCTGTTCGTGGCTGGGGCGATCGTGCCGGTCATTCCGTTCATCCTCCTGGAGGGAGCCTGGGCGGTTAGAGCCAGCCTGATCCTGAGCAGCGCGGTCCTGTTTTTGATCGGAGCAGCCATCACCCTGCTGACCGGGAAGGGTGCGGTCTTTTCCGGCCTGCGCCAACTTCTCATCGGGCTGGCCGCCGCCGGCGTCACCTTCGGCATCGGACGCCTGCTTGGCGTGACCTTGAGCGGATAAGGGCTCCGCCCGACAGCCCGGTCAGAACCCGGCTTTGACCTGGATCGTCTCCTTCGTCGGTTCCAGCCGAATGATCTGCCTGGCGGGGTCGAAATCGGCATGGTCACGACCGTTCACCGTGACCTTGCGGATCGACTGACCCTCCGGATGCCGCAGACGCAGGACGATCTGCTTCGGCATCACGCGCGTCGGCGGGTGGATCGTCGCCTCGATGGCGCCATCGGCGACGTGGGACTCGATCCGATAGCCGGCCGGGCCGAAGAACGTCGGCGCGTTCTTCACTTCGATGGCCATGCCGTCCTTGAGCCAGTTGTTCGTGACCAGGGGAGCCAGCCACAGTTCCCGGTCTCGCTCCATCACCAGCATGATCCGCGACTGGTGGAGGAAGTACCCGGTCTCGTGGGTCTTGTTCCAGGCGGCGACCCCCCGGAAATGCTCCTGGAAGCTGAGCGTCTCCATGCCCAGCAGCGACGGGATGGTATTGAAATACGAGCGGACGAACGGCTTGACGTCGTCGCGCATCGCGCAGACTTCGGCGTTGCGGGCGTAGTAAGGCTGCACTTTGGCGAAGCCGCCGAAGTTGTAGGGGTCCTTTTGGTTCTCGACGGCTGGGTAGTCGAACCAACCCTCCGAAAGGAACTGAACATCCTCCATGTGGTTCATCATATCCTCGACGTCCGGATCGTCCGGTGACAGGACGCCGTACGGCACCAGGTGGTGAGCCCCGAGTTCGACGTCGTAGCACCAGCTCCGGTTGCCGTCCTCACCGGGAAAGAACATCGCGGTCGGCCCGGGCAACAGTTGTGAGGGATACGGCGTGACGAAGGTTCCGTTGCGCAGACCGAAGACGGGCGTGATCGCCTGCATCGCGCGGTAGGCGCGGAGGATGTCGTCGCGGAAGCCCTCGGCCTCTCTCTCATACACGCCTGTTCCGGGCACGGCGACCCGGGCGATGGCCCAGCCGGCATCGCGCAGGCCGGCATAGGAAACCCCGTTGAGGTACATATAGAAGGCGAAAACATCCCAGTCGGCCATCACGCCGGGCGGCATCAAACCCGCCTCGAGCGGCCGCTGCCCGCGGGCGTCGGGCCGCTTGGTTTTCTCGCGCTGCTGGGTGATCCACATGCACACGTTGGCGACCTTGGGGGCGATGGACTTGAACCACTCGGTGTCGGCGGTCATTCGGTAGTGCTCGCCCAGCGTCCACAGATGCCAGCCGGTACCCATCAGGGTGTAGCCGGTGGTCAGGAAGCCGGCGGGGTCGTACTTGTTGATGAAGAAATCCAGCGACCGGCGGGCGAACTCCTCGTGCCCGAACACGCTCATGCCGCGGATGATGGAGTTCGACTCGCTCTCCAGCGGGCCGTAGGACACCGACGCGATCCACGGCGCGACGCGCCGGCCGCCGGCTTCGTTGCGGGCAGCCATCAGGCAGTGAACCTGCGACGCCTTGATCACATTGTTCAGCAGTTCGTCGGGCACATCCACCTGCAGGGCACCGGCCATCACGCGATCCCAGTAACCCTTGCAGTCGGCGACCCGCCCCACGCCACCGCTCAGCGAGCCGGCTTCCTCCGCGCTCATCTTCCAGCCGGGGATGTAAAGGACGCACTCGGCCTTCTGGCCGGCGGCCAGTTGACCCGCCAGCGCGACGGTGCCGTCTTTACCGGACAATACGAGCGGGCCGGCTGACGCGGCGTCGACGGCGGCCATGAGCCTGTCGCCGGCACCAGCCAAGGCGCGGGACTCGTTCACCCGGATGACGGCGACCTGCTGCTTCTGTACGTCGGTGAGCATCTTCAACTGCAACGAAGCGTCCGCGGAAGCCGAGCCGTTGTTCTCGATCGCGTAAGCCGCCACGAACAGCGGCTTGGGGTTGAGCCACGGGTTGTCGACCTTGGCCGTCCGGTCGCAGGGCACCACGAAGGCCGTCTGGCGGTAAGAGACGCCACCGTCCTCGATCGTCACCACCGACACCGGATACCATCCGCCGTCCAGGTGCCGTTCGATCTTCTCGTTCCTGCCCGAGCCGCAAACCGGGCGAACGCTCGACGGATAGGCTCCGGTGTTCGGCGCGGTCTGGTCGTCCGGACTCGAAAGCACTCTACTACAAATATCCCAAGCCGCGTAAATGCTCCGCCAAACCGGGGTCGAGGCTGCCGGCGGCCGCGGCAGGCGCGGCGGGCGGATGCGCGGCCAGCCAGTCATC
>JAPKGY010000758.1 GCA_026647385.1 Phycisphaerae bacterium
ACAAAGCATGGACTATATCTTCATCCTCTCCAAGATTCCTGCCTTACGCGGATGCCATGAACCTATTTTCTCTGCAAAGTCTTCGTGCGATTTCGCCCGAACATAAAATCTCCAGTAGTTTGGGTCTACCGGTCGCCGATCACCGCCGGCGGTTGGTTGTCGCCGGGCAGGTAGTCGTTGCACTCGGTGAAATGTCCCCGCCCAACGGCCGTCAGTGCGAGCGCCGGACCGCTCTTGGACTGAAGGATGCTGCTCGTGATCCGCAGCCCGTCGCAGGAACCGGCGGCGGTCACCGCGGGCCCGCCGGCGTTCCAGACGGTGAGTCGGCGGAGCCAGACGTCGGCCGATTCATCGAGGGAGACTCCGGCAACGGGCGAATCGCTCACGACGCAGCGGTCGAGGGCGACGTTTCGACAATTGCGCAGGTGAACAGGCCCGTCGATGCGAAGGTTCTCGATGCGAACGTGCCGAGCGCCGTCGAGGGCCAGGCTCCGCACGCGAATGGGTTCACCCTTGCCCCGACCACGGATCACGATCGGCCGGTCGGGCTCGCCGGAGACATCGAGCCGGATCGCGGCATCGTGCTGTCCGGGGAGCAGGTAGAGCGTCGCGCCCGGCTTGAGCGTCCCTGCAGCCCGATCGATGGTCCGGAACGCTTTCGATACGGAGAGACCGTCGCGGTCGTCGTTTCCCGTCGGTCCGACGTACAAAACTGTCGGCTCGTAGGGGAATGCGCCCAGGTCGGTGCCGCCGGGCCCCTGGCCGCGAAACGGGCTGTCGGACTGCAGGCGGTAGTCCAGGTGCCGGGGGTCGGCGAACTTCGGATCGTCACGGGCCGGATCGAAGAGCAGCGTGTGCGGCCCGCGTCCCTTCTCCTCGTTCTGGTACCAACGGCTCGGCATCTGAAAGATGTTGAAGTCCTCGGTCAAGCCCGCAAGCGTGTCGCCCGAATGCCAGTTGAGATAGGAGCAGTCGACCACGACGTTATGGGTCGCGATGCGCCGGTCGCCCGCGCTCGCCTTGAAGTCCAACCCCAGGTAGGCCCCCTTGACGATATTGCCGGTCACGATGCTGTCGGTCGGCGTCGCGTAATTGCGGATGCCGTATTCCTGCGGGCCGAGGACCCGATTGCCGCTGATCCGCACGCGCCGACTGGCGCCGGTGCAGTGGATCTGCGCGAACGACGAGAGCGGACTGACGTTCCCCACGAAATGATTGTCCGCGACGAGGGCATCCTCGGCATCGATGGTCACGCCCCCGCCGTTGTACAGGAACGTGCAATTGCGGACCTCGTTGGAGTGGCCGGAAAGCGTCATGCCGAAGCCTCGCGGCGCGTCGCCGACCTGCCGGGGAACGAACCCCTGGATCACCAGGCCTTCCACGCGAACGTACGAGCCGGCGATCGCGATGCCCGGCCCCGGGACGACGCAGACCGCCAGGGCGTGCAGATCGGGAGATCGTCCGTCGCTCGTGTGGACGTAGAGTGTTCCGGTCTTGCGGTCGTGGACAAACGACTGCCGAAACCGGTCCATGTCGGCAAGGCTGGGAGCCTGCAGATAGAACACCCCGGTGTCCCGCTCCACCACGCGGTAGACCGGCTGTTTGCAGGGGCCGGCCCAGATGAAGCGCGTGCCTTCGACCGCCCGAAAGTCGCGGCATTCCTTGTCGCCGTGGATGACCGTGAAGCCGGGAACAGCCGCCCGAATCGTGATGGGGTGTGCGGCCGTCGCCTGGCGGCGCACGACGAAGGGTTGCATGTAATGACCGGGCGCAAGGGTCAGCGTGTCCCCGGGCTGGAGGCGGTTGACGGCCTTGGAAATGTCCTTCAAGGGGGCGTCGGCCGACGTACCGGCGGCGGAGTCCGAGCCGTTCTCCGCTACGAAGAACTCCATCGCATCGACCGGCGCGGCGATCGTGACGACCGCCAGCAGGGCCGACAAAACCCGCGAGGCCCAAGACCATCCGCGCGGTCCCGCGATACACCGCAGGCCGTGCACCCCGTCGGTCATCGCGGCGACTCGCCCGCCTCGATCCGGTTCAAAGGCCATCGCCATCACGCACCTCTCGGCGATCCTCGATGATTCCCGCCAGGAAGTCGGCGTACATCCGCTCGAGATCGCGGACCAGACGGTCCCACGAGAAGCGGCGCCGGACGGACGCAAGGGCGGCATCGGCCAGAGCCGCGGCGGCGGCGGGATCGGCCAGCAACTCGACGACGTGGGCAGCCATCCCCCCGTCGTCGTCCCCGTCAACCTCGCGGGCGATGCGATCGGGGCCGTCATCGATGATCTCGCGAACGCCCGCGAAGGACGTGGTGACGGCCGGCAATCGACTGGCCATCGCCTCAACCAGCACGTTGGGGAAGCCCTCCCATCGACTGCAGAGGCAGAATACGTCGGCCGCCGCCATCAACAAGGGAACATCCGAACGCAGGCCCAGCATGCGCAGCGTGCCCCCGAGTTTCATGTCCGCGTGGAGCCGGCGCAGTTCGCCGGCCAGCGGACCGTCGCCCGTCCACCCGCTGCATGGATGCAGTCCGTCAGTCTTTGCAATCCGGGAAGAAATTTGTCATCATGTATGCAT
>JAPKGY010000759.1 GCA_026647385.1 Phycisphaerae bacterium
GCACATGGTGCGGATGATGCGGATGTTGGGCGAGGATTGCAGCCGGGAAACTCCCGCCAGATCCGCCCCGGAGTAAGCGCACCAGTTGCACCCTGCCCGAGGACAAACTGATCCAGATGTTCGAGGCCCAGCTCGCCAAGGTTGAGAGCTATCTCAAGGATCACGACTGCTTCCACTGTCTGCCGGTCCAGTACAACGACGTGCTCAGGGACCCCCGCCCCACCGTTGAAGCCTTGAACGATTTCCTCGGCGGTGACCTGGACACCCAAAGAATGCTCGCCGTCGTCGACCCGTCCCTCTATCGCAATCGCATGTGATCCGCGGGCTCGCCGACGACTCCGCCTGAACCCGCGTATCAGTATTGTGAGGCGGGATTCGCGTCACGTCCGATATTATTCCGCACCCGCGCGCGATCGCCCGTTCACAGGTTTGTCCCTAAGAAGTCCGAAATGCAAAACCGCGCGTTCCTTTTGGCCGATAACCTTCGCGTGAACGGGGCTTCTTTATGAAAAGAACGTTTATGGAAGGAACTTCGGATATGGCACGTGCATTAAGACTGACGGTATTGTTTCTGTCCGTCGCCGGAATCGTTTGCTCGCTGTGCATGCTGGCCAGCATGGGCTGCCAGCAGCCGCACGAGCGGCTCAACGCGCCGCCCCAGGGGCACACCGAGCACCCCGCCAAGCTGCAGGAACCGTTCGTCTACATGACCGACAACGCGTTGCTGGCCGACATGTCCATGTCGGCCGTCCACTTCGTCCCGCATCAGAGCGAACTCAATTCGCTCGGCGCCCGCCGGCTCAATCGGCTCGCCGAGATCCTCAAGATCTACGGCGGCACGGTGCGTTACGACGGCACGACCGACGATGCCAAACTCGCTTCAGATCGCATCTCACAGATCAAGGAGTATCTGCTCGCCCGGGGCCTGGAAGCCAACCGCATGGAGATCAAACGGGCCATGGCCGGCGGCGAAGGCATGAACGCCTCCGAGGCGATTCTCATCCGCCAGAGCACCAACTTCCAGCCTGATGAACAGAAGAAACAGGGCAACGATGATGGCTCCACGTTGATGCGCGGATCAAGCGGCTCGCCCTCCCAGGGCGGCGGCGGTTCGTATTGATCATTTCAGGCAGGACGTTAGTACGGAACGCAGGACGAAGGAGCGCCGCCGATGTACGCACGGATGCATGGATTCTGTTCGATCGGAATGGTCAGCCTGGCAATCCTGGCCGTCGGCTGTGAAACGCCGAACGCGAAGGAAGGCGATTTCAATCGGGTCAAACAAGGATCGCGGTCAGCCCAGAACGACCGATCCGCCCTGGCCACGACCGAGCATCCCATCGACGCCAGGACGCAGTTGGCCGCCGGCCGACTGCACGAGAGCCAGAACCGGCCCGACGACGCCATCGAGCAGTATCGATCGGCCATGGCGGCCCAGCCGGACCTCCTCGAGGCATACGATCGGCTGGCGTCCCTGCTCGATCGCCTCGGACGATTCAAGGAGTCCGAAGAGGTCTATCAGAAGGCCCTCGAACGCGCACCCGATCAGGCCTTCCTGCACAACAATCTCGGCTTCAGCTACATTCTCCAGCGACGCTGGAGCGACGCCGAGAACGCCCTGTACCGCGCGATCGAGATCAAACCGGACTTCGCCCGTGCACGGGTGAACCTCGCCCTGGCCCTCGCCCAGCAGGATCGCTTCGACGAAGCCTTTCCCCATTTTCAGGCCGTCCTGCCCACCGAAGACGCCCACTTCAACATGGGCCTGATGTACCAGTCCAAACGCAAGCCGGTCGAGGCCGCCAAGGCGTTCAAGACCGCGCTCGAGCTGAACCCGAACCTGACGGCCGCCCGCGAGTGCCTGAAGAAGCTCCCGACCGACGTGCTCAGCCAAGCCGACGAGTTGCTCCATTCCGAGAAGCTGCCCGCCGCTCAGCCGAAACCGGCTGCGCCCACGGTTGCCTCGCAAGAAGAGCGCCCCAAGGCTCAGCCGACCAAGGACCTCGCCACGGCGGCCACCGCCCGCGACCAGAACAATGAGAGTCGCCAGCCGGCGGCGGTTGCCTCACTCCCGCCCAAGCAGACGGTGGCCAACAGCGTACCGCAAGGACCGCCTCCGGCCACTCAGCCGAACGCAAGCCGCCAACCCGCAACCGCCCACAAGTTCGGCGACGATCGTCGATCCGAAACGATCGCCTCCCCCCCACCCAAGCAGGACGCACCCAGGCCCGTCGCGCAGGGCAAGCGACCCGCGACCCAGCCGACCGTGCTCTCTTTCAACGGACCGATCGAAAACCACAGCGCACCCGACCTCGCTCACCCCATCCCGCGCGGGGTCACCGATCCGTTCCTCGATCGGGCGGCGGACTCCGACTGTACCAAGGATGGCGCTGCCCTGCTCACCACGCACAACGATCCTCACAACTGGACCGGCGTTCTGCCTCAAGGCCGATGATTTCGCTTGACGCTGTCCGCGTCGCGTTATAGCTTCCCATTTCACGGATCCACAGGCATCCGATGAAGGGAGGCACCTTCGTGCCCACAACCACCTCCGCGGAAACACTCGCCGGCCGGCTGGAC
>JAPKGY010000076.1 GCA_026647385.1 Phycisphaerae bacterium
GGAGATTATCAAGGATTACGATGTAATTCTCGATGGGGCTGATAATTTTCCCACACGGTATCTTGTGAACGATGCCTGTGTATTCCTCAAAAAACCACTGTCTCACGGTTCCATCTTCAGATTTGAGGGGCGGAGCGGTGTTCAACGTCGCGAACATTCTGCTGGTGGCGGCCATCGATATCGCCGGGCTGGCTGTGGCGTTTCCGGTGGGTATCGGCATCGCCCTGGCGTGGGGCGTCATTACGACGTATATCGCCAAGCCGGCGGGCGACCCGGTCATCCTGTTCGCGGGTGTGGCGTGCGTGGCGGTCGCGATCCTGATCAACGCGGCGGCCTACAAGCGGCTGCCGTCGGCCGGCCAGAAGACGACCGCCAAAGGACTGATTATTTCAGTCGTGGCCGGCGTGCTCATGGGTTTCTTCTATCGGTTCGTGGCGGCTGCGATTGCGAACATCAAGGAGATCGAAGCGCCGGCCGAAGCCGGCAAGCTCACGCCGTACACCGCGCTGGTGTTCTTCGCCCTGGGCTTGTTCCTGTCCAATTTCGTGCTGAACACGATCGTGATGAAGAAGCCTTTCGTGGGCGATCCGGTTCCTCTCGGCGACTATTTCAAAAAGGGCAACCCCCGGCTCCACCTGATCGGCATCGTCGGCGGCATCATCTGGAGCGTGGGCATGTCGTTCAGCATTCTCGCGGGGGATACGGCCGGTTACGCGATCTCGTACGGCCTGGGGCAGGGTGCAACGATGGTGGCGGCTGCCTGGGGCGTGTTCATCTGGAAGGAGTTCAAGGCGGCACCGGCCGGGACGGACAAGCTCCTCGCTCTCATGTTCGTCTGCTTCATCGTGGGGTTGAGCCTGATCGTCTACGCGAACGTGGCGACCGCGGGAGCGGCTGCGTCCTGAGCCGTTGAATTTGGCGACGCCAAACATCAACGAGTTGCGGATTCCAGCATTAACGAGCCGCGGGCTTCAGCTCGCCGCGGGCTTCAGCTCGCCGCGGGCTTCAGCTCGCCGCGGGCGAGTCGCCGCGGCGACCCGCGCGGAGCCTCGATCGGGGAATGAGAGTACCCTCGCAACCGCATGACCGCGCAGGCTGAAGCCTGCGGCTCATTGGCGGGGGGCGTTTGACGGGGTCACGAAGGGAGATCTTCCTGTGAGTCATCAAATCGCAGTGGTCGGCAGCTCGAATACGGACATGATCATTCAATCGGCGAGGATTCCCCGCCCGGGAGAGACGATCCTCGGGGGCGAGTTCACCATGGCGGCGGGCGGCAAGGGGGCGAACCAGGCGGTGGGGGCGGCCCGCGCGGGCGGCCAGGTCACGTTCATCGCTCGCGTCGGCGATGACCTGTTCGGTAAGCAGGCGATCGAGGGCTTTCGCGGCGACGGCATCAACGTCGATCACGTGACCCGCGATACGGGTGCGCCGTCGGGCGTGGCGTTGATCGTGGTGGCGGCCGACGGCGAGAATTCGATCGTCGTGGCGTCCGGCGCGAACGGGCGGCTTTCGCCGGCGGACGTGAAGAAGGCCAGGGACGCGATCGCGTCGGCCGCGGTGCTGCTGTGCCAGCTCGAAACGCCGATCGAGACGGTGCAGGCGGCGGTCGAGACGGCGTCGGCCGCCGGCGTCCGCGTGATCCTCAACCCGGCTCCCGCCCGCACGTTGGACGACGGCTTGCTCAAGCACGTGTCGGTCATTACGCCGAACGAGACGGAGGCTGAGCTGCTCACCGGCGTCAAAGTCGTGGACGATGCCGGTGCCGCGCGGGCGGCTGCCCATCTGCGCAACCGCGGCGTCGAGATCGCCCTCATCACGCTCGGTGCCCGCGGCACGTTCGTATGCGCCGACGGCATCAGCGAAATCGTCCCCGGCTTCAAGGTCGAACCGGTGGATACGACGGCCGCCGGTGACGTCTTTAACGGCGCCCTGGCCGTGGCCCTGGCCGAGGGAAAGCCCCTGCGCGATGCGGTCCGCTTCGCCAACGCCGCCGGTGCCCTGTCCGTCACCAAGCTCGGTGCGCAACCGTCCGCACCGAAACGGGCGGAGATTGAGGCATTGCTGGCAGGCAAGTGAGCTGAACAGAGCCGGCGAAAGCAGAAAGCAAATACCCGCTGGCATCGGGACGCCGCAAGTGAATCGCCATGGCGACCCGCGCGGCTGGTCGGATGGGACGGGCGCAACTTTCCCAGTCGTGGTCACCTGTTGTGTTCGAGCAGGGGGCATCGATGCATATACCGTGGGAGGGCAAAGGAAGGTGTCGGAAAAGTAGAATGTCCCCTTTTTGTTGTGCACCTGCAAGCTGAATGATGCGGAGGCTGAGGTTGCCGAGACACAGACCTGGGTCGAGTTGGCTGTGCGCTGCCGATTCCTGTCCTCTGAGGAGGCTGCGGACCTGGACAATCGGTACGAAGATACCCTCGCACGGCTTGTTAACATGATTGCCCGGCCTGACGGGTGGGTGATCGGGGGAGGCCGAGGACACGGTACAGACAGTCCGATTGGCATCGACACAAACGCAAGGAGAGCCAGGCAAACAGCGACGCGGTAATTGAGGATTCTCCGCGTCCCGTTGTCTCCGCGTCCGGCCTGGCTCGGCGCGAAACTCTGTTGCGAAATGAGAGGTAAACGATGGGTACCGAGCGAACATGGATAGAATCGCAAACCACTCGTCGTCAGATGCTGGCCGGCGCCGCGGCGATGGCGGGGACGGCTGTGTTACCGAGTCGCGTGCAGGGTGCTTCGCCTGCTACTCAGGTCCGTCGTGGGCGGCTGGGGTTCAAGGGCCAGCCGATCAAGGCGTTTTGTCTGGATTTCAACTGGGGCGACAAGGGGCCGGCTGAGCCGGGGTTGTTCGCTCAGGCGGACCCCGTTGAGCACGTGCGATGGTATCAGGACCTCGGGTGCAACACGATTCAGACGTTTTGCGTGTCGTACAACGGGTATGCGTGGTATCAAAGCGGGGTGGCGCCGGTCACGCCGGGGTTGAAGTGCCCGGATTTTCTGGGCAAGATGGTCGAACTCGGCCACAAGGCGAACATGCTGGTCATGGGCTACTTTTGCGCCGGCTCCAACGCCTACTGGGAAGATCGGCACCAGGACATGGCCCACATCGAGGACCGCGGCAACTGCAACGTGCCTTTTACGCTGGAGTACCTGGACTACTTCTGCCGCTCGATCGAGGACGCCCTGCGGAAGACGGCCGTCGACGGCTTCATGATCGACTGGATCCGTCCGACCCGGCACGTGAAATGGCTCGATTGCGAGAAGCGGATGTGGAAGGAACTGCTCGGCGAACCGTTTCCCGCGAGCGGCCAGCCCTCGGCGGAGAGCGTGCTCGAGTTCGATCGGCGATCGATGGAACGGTGCTGGCGGCACATCCGCTGGGTGGTGCGTGCGAATCGGCCGGCGGTCGTCTGGACGAATCACCCGTTCCTCGAGAAAGAGTACCCCATGTGGGAAGGGCAGCCGCTGCTCAAGGAGGCGGATTGGATCCTGAACGAGTCAGCGGAGTTCGAGCACGTGCAGTGGCTGGAGAACCGGATCGGGCCGGAGACGCTGATCGTCCAGAATCTCTGCGGTTGGAAGGATCACGACGCGTCGTTGTGGCGCAAGCTCGATCGGACGAAGTACGGCTTCTACGGCTTCGCCCGCGCGGACAAGGAAACGACGCTCCTGGATACCCGGCTGGAGCACAACGCCAGGAACGCCGAGATCCTTCGCAAAGCCTATCATGAGATGTGATGAATGGCGGCTGCTCGACTCCCGATTCCGATTCTTTGCGAGGATGAGGCGTTCGTTGCCGTCAACAAGCCGGCGGGGGTGTTGACGATCGCCGATCGGCAGGGCGGTGAATCCGTGCGCGACCTGCTGGCCGACGCCCGGCCGGACCTGGCCGACCTGCGCATCGTCCACCGGCTCGACCGGGACACGTCGGGTGTGCTGCTGCTGGCCCGGACGGCCGACGCCCACCGAGCCTTGTGCCGGCAGTTCGGCGAGCGGACGGTGGACAAGGATTACCTGGCGATCATTCGCGGTGAGCCGGCTGACGACCGCGGCATGATCGACTTGCGGCTCGGGCCTCACCCCGCCGGCGACCCACGCATGGTCGTCTCGGTGAACGGCAAGCGGGCGATGACTGAATGGTCCGTCGTCGAGCGATTTGGCGTCGCATCGCTGCTTCGATGCCGGTTGCTCACCGGCCGGCAGCACCAGATCCGCGTTCACCTGAGTTACATCGGCCTGCCGCTCCTGGTCGACGAGTTGTACGGGTTGGCTGCGGCGTTTCTGCTGTCGTCGGTCAAGCCGGGTTATCGCGCGAGCGGTCGCCACGAGGAAAGGCCCCTGATCGCTCGTCTCACTCTGCACGCCGAGTCGGTCGAGTTCACACACCCGACGGGCGGCGGCCGTGTGAGGGTGACGGCGGACCTCCCCAAGGATTTCCGCGTGACGCTCGCGCAACTGCGCAAACTGAAGGGTCGACGCCAACGGTCCGAAGGGACGTGAGACGGCGAGCAAGCGGTTGCGCGGCGCGAAGAGCGCGCCCGGCGAGTACGCGGGGCGTGGCACCCACCAGGAAAGCGTTTGCGGGGCACGGGGAGCATGCCCATCCAATACGCCGCGTGCGGGACTCTACGCCGTGTGCGGCACCCGTTGTTCAGCCGCGACCCGCAGGGGAGCGTTTTCACGCACCGTCCCCACATTGCGCCATCCGCCGACCGGACAACGCCCCACCCGCCGGCCGACGGCGTCCGCACCGTCCGCGCCCCGAACTTGCAAGCGAGCGGGTAAAGACCTAGACTCATACGACTTTTGCCGGGGCGGATTTGCGCGCTTCCTGGCGGGCACGAGGAGCATCGATGGCGGATACGGTTGTCCAGGTCGGGTTGATCGGTTGCGGCACGGTCGGCGGGGGCGTGGTCGAGCTTCTGCGGGCGGAGGGCGACGCCATCGCCCGCAAGACCGGCGTTCGGCTCGAGATCGCCCGCGTGGCCGACAAGGACGTCGCCCAAGCCGAGCGGGTGGGCGTGGCGGCCGACCGCATCACGAATGATGCCGCCGCGGTCATCAACGATCCGCGCATCCCGATCATCGTCGAGCTGGTCGGCGGCACGACCGTCGCCAAGGAGTTCGTTCTGGCGGCTTTGCGGGCGGGCAAGCACGTGGTGACCGCCAACAAGGCGCTGCTGGCCAAGTTCGGGAAGGAGATTTACCGCACCGCCCGGGAAAACAAGCGTTGCGTCGCCTTCGAGGCGAGCTGCGCGGGCGGCATCCCGGTGATTCTCGCCTTGCGCAACGGGTTGATCGCGAATCGCGTGTCGGCCATTTACGGCATCATGAACGGCACGTGCAACTACATCCTCAGCGAGATGGCTGACCAGGGGAAGAGTTACCAGGAGGCCCTGACGGAGGCCCAGCGACTGGGTTTCGCCGAGGTCGACCCGACGCTCGACGTGAACGGCACGGACACCGCCCACAAGCTGGCGGTGCTGGCTTCGATCGCCTTTTGTGCCGACGTGGACTTCAGCCGGCTTCACATCGAGGGGATCGAGGGGCTGGACGCCCAGGACATCGCGGCGGGGCGGGAGTTGGGCTACGTCTGCAAGCTGCTGGGCATCGCCGATCGGACGCCGGACGGCCTGAGCCTTCGCGTTCATCCCGCGTTCGTGCCTCGGACCCATCCGCTGGCGAGCAATTCCGGCTCGTTCAACGCGGTGAGCATTTACGGCAACTGGGTGGGACACACGCTCTATTACGGGCGGGGCGCGGGTCGCAAGCCGACCGCCAGCGCGGTGGTGGCCGACCTTGTGGACATCGCCGTCGGCAACGGCGTTCGCACGTTCGAGGCGTTCCACATGTTGGCCGACCAGTCGCCCGAGCCGCGGTACACGCCGATGGATCGGCTCGAATCGCGCTATTACGTTCGCCTGATGGCGGTCGATCGCCCGGGCGTCATGGCCCAGATCACGCGTGCTTTCGGCGAGCACGAGATCAGCCTGCGGGCGGTGACCCAGCACGAGTCGCCCGGCCGACCGGCGGACGACGGCGTCCCCGTCGTCGTGCTCACGCACGTCGCCCGCGAGGGGCGGATGCGCGAGGCTTTGGATCAGATCGCCCGGTTGCCCGTGGTCAAGGCCAGACCGGTGATGATCCGCCTCGTCGAGGAGCACGAGGAGTACGCCGCATGAAGTACGCCCTGATTCTCCCCGACGGGTGTGCGGACGAGCCGGTGCCGCAACTGGAGGGCAAGACACCGCTCCAGAAGGCCCACATTCCGAACATGCATTCGATCGTGGCCCGAGGGCGGATCGGCTCGGTGCGGACGGTGCCCAAGGGGCTCACTCCGGGCAGCGACGTGGCGACGCTCAGCGTCATCGGCTACGACCCGGTGCAATACTACACGGGCCGGGCGCCGCTCGAGGCGGTCGCCCAGCGGATCACCCTTCAGCCGGACGAACTCGTCTTCCGCTGCAACCTGGTCACCATCATCGACGGGCGGATGGAGGACTTCTCGGCCGGGCACATCGCCCAGCCGGAGGCGGAGAAACTGATCGCCGACCTTCAGGCCAAGCTTGGCAGCGACCGGGTCGCCTTCCATGCCGGCGTCAGCTATCGGCACCTGGTGACGATCAAGGATGCCGACTGGATGAAGGTCAGATGCACGCCGCCGCACGATATCACCGGGCAGGCCGTCGAGAGCCATCTGCCGACGGGCAAAGGCAGCGAAGTGATCCGGGAGCTGATGGATCGCTCGCGGGAAGTGCTCGCGAATCACGAGGTCAACCAGGTCCGCCGCGATCTGGGCGAGAGCCCGGCGACCTCGATCTGGCTTTGGGGCCAGGGTGCGATGCCGCGGCTTCCTTCTTTCAAGAAGCGTTTCGGGATTCAGGGGGCAGCCATCACCGCGGTGGACCTCATTCGCGGACTGGCTCTGAGCGTGGGATGGAAACTGATCGAGGTGGAAGGGGCGACCGGATACCTCGATACGAACTACGCCGGCAAGGGCGAGGCGGCCGTCAAGGCCCTGGATGAGGTCGATCTGGTGGCGGTCCACATCGAGGCGCCGGACGAGGCCGGCCACAACGGCGACGCGGTCTCCAAGGTCAAAGCCCTCGAACGGATCGACGAGCACATCGTCGGTCCGATCATCGAGAAGCTGGGGACCTTCGATGCCTGGCGGATTCTCTGTCTGCCGGACCATCCGACGCCGATCCGGATCCGAACGCATACGATGGACCCCGTGCCCTTCGCTCTGGCCGGCACGGGGATCGTGCCCGATGAAGCCTCGGTGTTCACCGAGGCCGCGGCCGCCGAGAGCGATTTGCGGATCGACCCGGGGCACGAACTGATGGAGTACTTTCTCAAGTCGAGAATGGAGGGCTAGGATCACAGCCATGAGCATCATTGTTCAAAAGTTCGGCGGGACGTCGGTGGCCAACGCGGAGAAGATCGCGCGGGCCGCCCGGCGTGCGATCAAGGCGAAGCTCGACGGCCACCAGGTCGTCATGGTGGTGTCTGCCATGGGGCACACGACCGACGAACTGGTCGCGCTGGCCAGGCAGGTGAACCCGAACCCGCCTCGGCGGGAGATGGACATGCTGCTCACGACCGGCGAGCAGGTGTCGATCGCTCTGATGGCGATGGCCATCGAGGCGGCCGGGCACCAGGCGATCAGCTTCACCGGCGGACAGGTCGGGTTGATCACGGACAGCGCCCACACGAAAGCGCGCATCCGGACGATCGACGCGGACCGCATCCACAAGGAGCTCAAAGCCGGCAAGATCGTGATCGTCGCGGGCTTCCAGGGCATCACGTCCGATGGCGCGATCACGACCCTGGGTCGGGGCGGGTCGGACACGACGGCCGTCGCCCTGGCCGCGGCGATCAAGGCCGACGCCTGCGAGATCTACACCGACGTCGACGGCGTCTACACGACCGACCCGCGGCTGGTGCCCCAGGCCAGCAAGATCGATCAGATCACCTACGACGAGATGCTCGAACTGGCTTCGCTGGGGGCCGGTGTCATGCACTCGCGTTCGATCGAGTTCGGGAAAAAGTATAACGTGCCGATTCACGTTCGAAGTTCTCTGACCGATATAGAAGGGACCATGATCGTGGCCGAGACAGCAGGAATGGAAGAAATCGTCGTTCGGGGAGTCACCCTCAAGAAGGAAATCGCGCGGATCGTGCTGGTCGGCGTGCCCAACAAGCCGGGCGTCGCCGCCCAGATCTTCGCCCGGATCGCCGAGCACAACATTGTCGTCGACGACATCATCCAGAACGTCTTCGACAAGGGGCAGGAAGCGAACATCGGCTTCACCACGTCGCTCGTCGACTTCCGCGAAGCCCAGATGGTCTGCGAGGCCCTCGCCAAGGAGATGAAACTCCGCGCGGTCGAGACGGACCAGAACATCGCCAAGGTCAGCATCGTGGGTATCGGGATGAAAACCCACACGGGCGTGGCCTCGAAGATGTTCAACGCCCTGGCCAAGGCCAAGGTCAACATCCAGAACATCTCCACCAGCGAGATCGTGGTGAGCTGCCTGATCGACGCGAAGGATGCCGAAAAGGCCCTGCAAGTGCTGCACGCCGCGTTCGAACTGGATAAACGCGGCGGCAAGTAGGAGCGCCGGCCTGCGAGTCAAGCGCCTGGCAGGGCGCGCAAGCGGCGACTGCAGAAAGCGATCGCGAACGACGCTCGTGAAAAGCGCTCGTGGATGGTGGGTAACTCGCGGTCAAGCAGGACCGGCCTCGCAGAGGCCGGCTCGGAAGAGGTGGGCTTTGTCGCGCGCAGTCTGCTGCTCGGCGTTCGCCACAGCGAATCTCCGCTTTTGACGTTGGCCAGGGCGGATTTTCGATTTCGGCGATCGCCACAGTGAATCTCCGCTTTTGACGTTGGCCAGGGCGGATTTTCGATTTCGACGTTCGCCACAGCGAATCTCCGCTTTTGACGTTCGCCACGGCGAATCTTCGATTTCGGCGTTCGCCACAGCGAATCTCCGCTTTTGACGTTCGCCACGGCGAATCTTCGATTTCGGCG
>JAPKGY010000760.1 GCA_026647385.1 Phycisphaerae bacterium
GGCTTTGTGAGGAGGAGGTGTCCTCAAGCCACCAGTTGCCGCAGCACGTAATGCAGGATGCCGCCGTGGCGATAGTATTCCACCTCGTTGGCGGTATCGATGCGGCACAACACCTTGATCGTTTTCCGGCGGCCATCCTTGTAGGTGATGGCGACCGCCACGTCCTGGCGCGGGCTGATGTCGCCGTCAAAGCCGGTCAGATCGAAGGTCTCCTCGCCGGTCAGCCCCAGGGCCTGGGCATTATCACCGTCCTTGAAGGTCAACGGCAGAACGCCCATGCCCACCAGGTTGGAACGGTGGATGCGCTCGAAGCTTTCGGCGATCACCGCCTTGACGCCCAGGAGATAGGTGCCCTGTGCTGTAAAGAGTCTCCCTGGCGGCGATCTGGTCTTTCTCGCCCAGGACCGATGGGAGATCCATCGTTTCGTGCGGGCGTCTGAAAGCCTCGCCTCTTTTGGATTGCATTCTGTTCCTGAAAGCGCCCGAGCTTCCATTCAGGTGAAAGGCGATTTTACGGTTGACGGAGCGGGGTCCGTCTATGTGCCGGCGAACTGGTTCGAATGGCAGCACGGTTCGACGCCGAAGGCGGGCGTATTCGTTTTCGGAGCCGATGGCCGGTACCTAAGGACAATCGAGTTTGCGATGCAATGCTCACCTGAGAAAATCGCCGTAGATTCGAACGGTAATATTCTTGTACTATCTCTTGACGCGGCTTATCTGAAAGGGCGCGAAAAGCGATGCTTTCTGCTGCACAAGTTCACAAAGCAAGGTATTCTCGTGGGGTCCTTTTCCGCCTGCCCGATGGCTAGCCAGAATGGAAAGGCAGAGTTCGCGGTTCCTGGTGCGGCGCTCTCCGCGCTAAGGGAGGAGGCCGACCGGGGACACGTGCTGGCCAACCTGTTGAATCTTGCGGCAGTGGGGAAGCCGGGCGACGCTCTGGCTGCGCTGGAGGGCTTCGAACAGCGGTTCGCGCGCTGCCCGCCGGCCGTCGGTCAGGCCTTGCGCGAGCGCATCGTCGCCTTACGCCAGCTCAAACAGCTCGGGGAAGCGCGACGGGTTGTCGAGCAGTACCTCAAGACCGACCCCGAACGAGCCGGCCCGGTGATGGTGCGTTTGCTCGAGGCGATGCACGCCGAGGTGGCCGATGCCGCCGACCGCGACGATTCATCGACCGTTCGCGAGATCGCCGACGAGGCCGCCAACCTCGCCCGCTCGCTGCTGGATTGGTCGAGGGCCCATGAGGGGAGGATTTCGCCGCTCGATCAGTTGACGATCGCTATCTGGCGGGCGGCCGCGGTGCTTCTTGCAGGCCGAGCGGAGGAGGCTCTCGGGCTCTACGATGACTGTGCCGGGATGGCGGATCGGCTGAACGAGGAGCACAAATCGCAGCACATCGAAATCCGCCTCGGCCGGGCCGAATCGCTGCTCGCCATCGGCAAACCGGCCGACGCCCTGCCTCTGTTCGCCGCCCTGGGCCGGGAACTGTCCGAGGAATCGCCCGCGTGGTGGCGAGCGCTGGCGGGCCAACTTCAATGCCACACCGCCCTGGAACACGACCCCCTGGAGATCCTGCGGGCCATCGAACAGCGTCGCTTTCTCGCGCCCGAACTCGGCGGTCCGCGAATCCGCCGAATGCTCGAGTCGATCGACAAAACCAACCGTTCCCGCCTGCCTCCGACGACGCCCAGCCGCTGAATCGCCGTCGCTACGGTCCCTTGGCCTTGTAGGTGTAGTCCCGGTACTCCCACACGCCGTAGCACAGCGTCGAGAGTCGCACGTACACGGTCCTCCCGTCGCTCGGCAGGCCGGTGACCGTATGGCTTCGACTCGTGCCGACCGAGTGGTTGTGGAGGTCGCTGTCTCCCGGTGACGAACCGATGCTCAGCCAGTACTCGCTCGCCCCCAGTCCCACGGTCCACGAGAACGTGACCGTGGTGGAGGTGAACGGTGATCCGTTCAACGGGCTGGTCATCTGCGCCGCCGGCGACGTTTCCGACCGGGCCGCGCGGTAGGTGTAGTTCCTCTTCTGCCAGGTCGTTCCGATCAGCGACCACAAACTGACATACACCGTCCGGCCGTCCGTCGGCAGGTTTGTAACCGTGGCTGACGTATCCGTCGTGGCCGTGCCGTTGTACAGGTTGTACCCGCCCAACGTCGTGCCGATGGTCAGCTTGTACCGGGCGACGGCCGCCCCCGTCGACCAGGTGAACGTGACCACCGACGAACTCAGCATCGTGTCGGCGGCCGGGCTGCTCATCTCTGCGGCGGCCGGTACGACCGTCGCAGCCGTGTACGCATAGTCGCGGACCTGATATACGCCGGCGATCCTCGACATGAGTCGCACGTACAGGGGCTGGCCGTTCGTCGGCAGCGTGTCGATCGTCACCGATTGGTGCATGCCCTGCGATTGGCTGTAGAGATTTCCGCCTCCCAGGGCCGTCCCGATCTTCAGCCAATACTCGGTCGCGCCAACGCCTTCCGACCACTCGAACGTGGCCGTTGCCGACTCCAGCGCCTGAAGAATCGTAAAAAGTGCAGCGCACAAAAGAGCGAACGGGAGCGGCAAAACGAACCATGCAT